>JAGRJA010000250.1 GCA_020443005.1 Pseudomonadales bacterium | reverse complement strand
TAATGGCAAAACACAGCGTGATCGGCGGGATAAATTATTGGACTGAAACGATGATCATTATTGATGAGTTCAAAAAACATTACGGTGACAGACTGCTGGAAATTGAATATGAATCAATGGTGGCAAAACCAAAGCCCTATATCGAGAAAATTCTAGAATTTATTGGAGAGGATTCTTCAATCATGAATTATTCCAGTGTTGACACACATAAAGAAAAAAACAAATACAAGCAGTTGCTTAATTCGAAAGAAATCGCACTCGTTCAGGACCTCACACAACCATTTTATGAAAACTATGGATACAAGCCAGTTAAATAACTGATAAACAATTGAATGATGAACGATATTGATTCCGAGCTTGTTATTGTAGCGGGGATGCATAGAAGCGGAACTTCGCTGATATGTCGAATACTCGGAATGCAGGGTTATGAACTTGGTAATAACCTGCTTGAGGGTATCGAAAATATTAATGACGATGGTTTTTGGGAAGACCAGGAAGTCATGTCAATCAATGAGCGTTTGTTTGAGCTCCTCTCCACAAGCTGGTTTGATATAGGTTGTCTGTTCAATGATGGGAAGCCGGCTCTTTCAGTTGATGCCGAGTACAATACCTTGCTTAGTGTTGCTGAAGACTGGTACAGAGAACAGCATCTGGGCGCATCGCGGGTTGCGATTAAAGACCCAAGGTTCTGTCGTCTACTGCCTTTCTGGGGCGATGTTTTCAAACGATTGAATCTGGTTCCCAAGATACTGATTGCAATACGCCATCCTGCCGAGGTGGTTGCGTCGATCATGCGCAGGGACGGGTTTGATGAGTGTTACTGCTACCTGCTTTGGTTGTATTACATGTTCGATTTGCTCAATTTTTCATCGGCATATGATCGTGTTGTCATTGATTATGATTCGCTGATTCTTTCTTCTGAACAAACAGCTGAAACGATGTTGAATCATTTTGGCCTGGCAGAAGATATCCTTCAGGAAGAATTTTTAGAGGCTGTTGGCAGAGTTGTAGATAGCAGGAAAAAACACAATTGTGCGCAGGTTTTACCTGAAAACGAAGTTGTTGAACTTTCTGTTCGATTTTATGATTTGTTGATGCAATCAAAAACGCCCACATTAACAGACGAATTATTTTGTTATGAATTCAGTAAATTAAAGGAGCGTTTTTTTTCTTTGCAAAACCTGCTCGCTACGGGTATCGGGCTTGCACTGAAGGGCACGCAGAAAAATTTTGTATTATGTAATCAGGCACTGAGTGATCTGGGTGAATCCCATCAAAAGGCGCTGGAAACGATTCAGCAAAAGGATGCGTTGCTTAAGGATTTAGGTGTAAAGGCAGAAAGACTTGAGCAGGCTGAATTGGCTGTTCTGGATCGGGAAAGAAAAATCGAGCAGAATATTGATTATATTACCCGTTGTGAGCAGAGAATCAGTGAACAGGACAAGCTCTTGTCTGAGCTTGGTTTGAAGGCCGAGCGTCTTGAACAGGCCGAATTGGCCGTATCAGATAGAGAAGAAAAACTTGCTGAAAATCTCGCCTATATTGAGAAATGTCAGGCCCGCATTGAAGAGCTCGATAGTATTTTGTTGAAGCGACAACAAGATCTGGAGCACAACTCAAAATATATAGAGCAGTGTACAGGGTATATTGCAGAGCTGGAACAGGCACTTGAGGACCGGCAAAAAGATATTAGGCAAAATACAGATTACATTGCATTGTGTGAAGCGAGAATTCATGAACTCGACGAAATGATTGCGGAAAAGCAAACGGATTTGGATAACGCTGCAGAGTACATCGATAAATGTCACAATCGAATCAATGAACTGGATGAGGTTGAAAGTGATCTTCTCAGCCGTATCAAGGTTAATAATCAGCGTCTCCAAAGTGTTCTGAAAGATCATCACGAATATGTAAAAAAAATCAGGCAGGAAAATGAATTTCTTTCTCGTGATCTCAATAATTTGCGCTCTTTAAGGATGGTAAGGTTGGCGGAAAAACTGTTTAACAGGAATGAAGCATGAGTGTAAACCCTCCCGTCGATATAATTATTCCGGTATATGATGGTTTCGATCAGACAGTACGCTGTATAGATTCGGTTCTTGCATCGGATTACGCACATGATTGCGAGATTATCATTATCAATGATGGCTCGCCCAATCAGAAACTGACCGATTACCTGATGGAGCATGCGGATACCGGAAAATTCACCCTGTTGACGAATGAGCAAAATCTGGGGTTTGTGGCTACGGTTAACAAAGGCATGCGCTTGCATGAGGACAGGGATGTTGTGCTTGTTAACAGCGATACCATCGTTGCCAATAACTGGCTAGATCGATTGTATGAATGTGCCATCTCTGACGATGCGATTGCGACAGTAACCCCATTTAGCAATAACGCTGAAATTTGCAGTTTTCCGGTGCTGTGTAAAAGTAATGAGCTTGTTGGGGATAAAAGTGTCAGCGAGATCGACAGTTTTTTTTCCAAATACCACTTTTCCGAACCGATCTTTATGCCGACCGCTGTTGGATTCTGTATGTATATCAAGCGATCTGCTTTGAAAAAAGTGGGTTATTTTGATGAAGAGGCTTTTGGGCGAGGTTATGGTGAGGAAAACGATTTTTGTCTGAGGTGTGAGGCCGTTGGCTTGCGGCATGCCTTGTGTACGAATGTGTTTGTGTTTCATGAGGGAGGGGTGAGTTTTTCTCATGAGAAGCTTGAGCGTGTTGAAAACGCCATGCAAATACTCGATAAAAAATATCCCCACTATCACCGTCTGGTTCATGAGCATATTCAGCAAGATCCGGCCCGACATTTACGGCAAAAAATCCAGCTTGATATGCTTGCGGAAGAAAGCCGCAGAACAATTCTGTTTATGACACATGATATGGGCGGTGGTATCCAGAACCATATCAATGAAATGCAGGCTTTTTTCTCGGATAAAATCAATATTCTGGTGCTCAAGCCCAATGGCGAAGAAGGTCTTGAGCTATGTTTTACAGCACGACATTTTGACCTGCATTTGTTTTTTTCTATGAGGAGCGATTTCTCATTGCTCGTCGACACGCTGGTTTATCTTGGCGTTGAACGAATACATATCCATCATGTCATGAGAATGCCCGTAAAGGCGCTTGAGCTGCCCCGCATATTGGCACTTCCTTATGATGTGACATTGCATGACTATTATTTTATCAATGCCAATCCGACATTGACCGACAAGCAAGGGATTTTTGTAGAAGACCCAAAAGACAGACCTGTAAAGTGCGCTGAATCATATCCCTTGCCAACGGGCTATTCACTTTCTTCCTGGCAGGTCTTTAGTCGGAGCGTGCTTGACGGTGCAAAGCGGATTTTTTCTCCCAGTAAAGCGTGCGCCCAAATCTATAACAGTTATTTCCCTCATTTGTCGATTACAGTTGCTTACCATCCGGATGCCGAAATGATCAAATCCTATCCGGCACCCTATGTTGTTCCTGTTGCAGAAAACGAAAAATTGCGTATCGCAGTGATAGGTGCTGTCAGTCGCGAGAAGGGGGCAGATAAGTTCGAGCATACAGCGTGCCATAGGGACCCACTGGATCGACTGGAGTTTCATTTGATCGGTTACGCCTATAAACCCATGCGTGAAACGATTACAAGTCACGGTGCTTATAAAAATGATGAACTTCAAGGTCTGATCGAGCAGATTAACCCTCATGTGATTTGGTTTCCGGCCCAGTGGCCCGAAACCTATTGCTATGTTTTGAGTTCTGCCCTCGAGTCCGGTAGGCCGATTATGGCATCAAATCTTGGTTCCTTTGAAGAGCGACTCGCAGGCAGACCATTGAGTTATATTCGTCGATGGAATGATGAACCCGAGCAATGGAAAAATGCTTTCATTGAGCTGAGGGAATGGATGCTTGAACACAGCTACGAGCAAACGGTGTGGGACAATTGCGCATCGGGCGATGCTGTTTTTCGTTATGCCGAGGACTTTATTGTTGACACGCAGCCTTCTGCCAGAAACTTGTCGACTCTTGCCTCTGATATGGAAACGATGCGGACTCTCTCTTTCCCGCATGGAGAAAAACAGGAGGTGCTCGACCCTGGCAAGCGTGAAAAGTTGCTGAGATTTTTATTGTTATTGCGGGAAAAGCCGGTGATAAGAACGCTGGTTCGTCTCATTCCCTTTGAGCTGCAACGAACAATAAAAAGAAAGCTCTCCCGCAAACCTATTCACGATGTGATGAATTCCTGACAGCCCGATGAGCAATAGTGTGGTGGTTGTACAGCGGCAAACTCCTGATTGGGGGGGGATGAGCGAGACCGCTTTTTTGCAACAGTCCCGTGATTTTTGTAGGCTTTGGGGCAAGCCCTTGAATTATCTTGAAAAACTTTATCATCTGTGGAACAGGACCTTTCAGATATCGTATTGCAATGTGAGGCAAGCCTTAAAAAACCTTTCCGAGAAGAATATCAGAGAAGCAGCAAATACACTTTTTATCCCTTTCAAGGGCTATAAAAATATACCGATTGTGGCCAATGCCTACTATTTGTTTATTGACGATGATGACTGGATTGATCCCGATATTGCTGTTCATCTGGGTCAGCTTGATCAGGAAGCCCTTCCTGCAATACTTTGGCGTTCGGCTAATATAGGTAGCCCGAATCAACAACATCCGGTTTTTATCTGGGGTTTGAATGGGCGTTGCATGACGAATAATTATGCTGTTAGCAGTCAGTGGCTCGATAGCAACAGCAGGCTGCCCAGTGTCATTCAGCACAAGGATGCAGCCTTGGCTTTCAGCCAGCTGGCTGTACCACCTCCTCATCTTGACCTGGCGATGACAGTGAGCAACAAGAGCCCCATCTCCAGTGTTTCACTTGACAGGGGGCTTGATGGCGATTTTTCTTCTGAAAAACTCTGTGGTTTACTTGAAAGTTATGTGAACAAAATGAGGGGTGTAAGTCAGGAGGACTTTGTTCGTATTCCCTGGGCTCAACCGCTTCTTGAGGAAACGGCTGAATTTTTTTCAGGGGTGCTTGAGAGTCGTCTTTAAAAAAAGCTATTACGCTTGTGCGTTTTTTTGTTTTGCCTGCATTTCGGCCTGTCGTTTTTTCTTCATGCGCTCCTGCCGTTCAACTTTGCGCTGGAGTTCAAGGAATTTTGCTGCATGGATGTAGAATGCGCGTAATTCACCGTGCTCATCCGGTGACGCGTCAAAAAGGAGTTTGAGCAGAGTATGTTCGTTTTGCGGCCCACCGTTTTTCTGAAGCACGCCCAGACCGAAACCGTGTTTGAATTCCATGGTTTTGTATTCTCCGGAAGCAGATAATTCTTCCCAGAATTTCCAGGCGCCAAAATCCATCATCCTGGCCTGAATGTCATGAAAGAGGATAACACCTCCGGGTCTTACCTTGGGTAACCAGGTTGTGAAATCCTCTTTCACGGCGTCGTAGGTGTGCAAGCCATCAATATGCAGTAGATCAATGGATTCGTCACTGAAGTGATTGATAGCTTCCTGAAAAAGCATGCGCATGAGATAGGCTCGTCCAGCATGATTTTTTCTGGCGTGTTCCTGCACGCTATTGAAAACGGATTCATCATACTTGCCTGTATGCTCTTCTCCTTCCCAGGTGTCGACGGCATAGGCAATACCATCAATTTCATTCTCTTTTAACGACTGGCAGAAACAGAAAAAGGAAAGCCCACCCTGAGTGCCGAGTTCTACAGTAAGTGCGGGCCTTAATGCGGCGACAATGTCATAACCAAATGCCAGATGATCTACCCATGTACTGAAGCACATAAAGTCAGCTGAAAATCTGCGGATTGAAGGGGGTGCATAAATCGCCATATATATTCTCTTTGTGTGGTAGATCGACTCATTCTTGCCGAGGGTGTTTACAGGGCTGACAACTTGCCGGTGAGTGTCAAAATATTCATATTAAGTGTTGAAATTGGCAGATGCAAACAGATTGAAGTCGTCAATCCAGGGATGTTTTCCTCCGTTTCGCATCCACCCAAAGCGTTTGCGCGCTTTTTTTGAGGAGTAATGCAGAAATGATTGTGCCTTGCTACCAACGGCGCCAAGAAGAATAGGCTCCCGTCGCATGGCATGAAAACCACCTTCCCAGTAGGAATGAAGCTGTTTGCGATGGGATTCAAGTACTTCCTCACGATCTTCGGCTTCCTGTGTGGTTATGCCGCCATGAAACTGGTGGAATGAACCTTCCCCGGGTGTGATGAAGTAGTATCGGGTCTGTTTCAGCATGCCGAGTTGACGGAACATGTGAAGGTTGATTGACCCTCCTCCCGGAAGCTGGAAATCCATGTTTGCACCACCGATACGCTCAAAGTTTTGTGCAGAAGAAAACATGCAATTGCACTCCAGCAACGGGTGAAAAATGCCTTTTTCATTGGCACCGCTGATATTGCAGATATCAAACAGGCGATAACCGTTGGTTTTCCATTTTACGGTTTCCAGCAAGCGTTTTTCAGTTTCCTGATCGTATTGCCTTGAGATGTTGTATTGGTGCTCATGGGGGCCGATATTGTAACCCGGAACGGCCAACAGAAAATCCTGATCGATGTTGCGAGCCATCAGTGCATACTCAATGACGCGAGGCGTCACCATTCTGGCGCCGTCAATCATCAGACATATCGCCGGTGCCCGGCATTGTTCAATGCCGAAGTTGATTGCACCAACCGGAGAGGCGCTGGTTTCATTTCTTGGAAAGTAGCGTATGTTGTTGCCGATTGCACAAACTGCATCTCCATCGAGGTTATCGCTGGAAAGGTTTTCTACCACGATGATTTCGTAATCAGTTTCCCGCACATTTTTCTGGTGGTTTATGGAAAGGCTGTAAATCGTATTCAGCGCCTGTCGCGGCATCTTGTAAACGATCAGCACGATCGATAGCTTTGGGTTTCTGGTCATGGGTATGGTTTTCCTTGGCTGCCGATTTTTTGCTTTCGGGCGACATCGTCCACCCAGTGATCAACACCCTTTTCGGATAGGCGATCAAAGCGAATCATCGCTTCATCAGCTGAAAATTTCAAAAAGGGTTGTGCGTGACTGGTAACAGCACCGAGTAAAATGGGTTCGCGTTTGAGTACACTGAATACACCCCATAGATTATTCAATTGTTGGGCAAACTTTTTCAACATGGCTTCGCGTTGGCTTGAGTTGGCAGTGGTGACTCCACCGTGCAATTGGTGAAAAGAGGCCTCTCCGGGCAAGATAAAATAGGCATTGCTTTCAGGCAGCATGCCCAATGAGCGAAAGATGTGCAAGTTAACCGAACCGCCACCGGGGTAAGTAAATTGCTCGTCGGCCCATCCGATTTTTTCAAAGCTTTTTTTTGAGGCGAATACACAATTTGACTCCATCAAAGGATTGATGACTCCGGTGGGATTGGCGCCACCAATACTGCTGATATCAAAAAGACGGTAGCCATTTTTTTGCCAGTTTGTCTTGCTGAGCATAGCGGTTTCAATCGCTTCGTTATAATTCAACTGCTCTGCATATTGCTGTTCGGCGGGGCCAAGATTGTAGCCGGGTACGGCGACGACAGCATTCGCATCGATGTGTTGAGCCATTAAGGTGTATTCGATAATGCGCGGTGTGACCATGCGAGCACCATCAATCATCAGGCCAATCATGGGGGCGCGACATTTTTGAAAACCGAAGTTGATTGCCGGAACGGGAGAAACACCTTTTTCTTCCCTGCAAAAATATCGGATATTTGGCGAAAGCATTTCAACCTGCTGTTTATCGAGCATGTTGCAGGAATGATTTTCAACCACAATAATTTCGTAGTCGTTGGCATCAATGTTTTTCTGATATTCAGGGCTCAATGAATACAATGTATTCATGGCTTGACGAGCCATGTTGTAAACAATGATAACAACCGATATTTTGGGTATGGGTTGATTCAACTGAAATGCTCCGTATAACGCTTTTGTTTGAAGTCGGATGGCCAGAATGGCTCATTATTACGGGTTTTGCGCTCGAAGCGTTTCAGTGCTCGCTGGCTGGAATAGAGCAGAAATTTCTGTGCGTGGCTGTTGACAGCGCCCAGCAGAAAAGGCTCTCTTTGCAGCGCCTTGAAAGTATCGCCTCCCCAGTAACTCACCAACTGTTTACGGGGGGGGGCCAGTATTTCTTCCCTGTCGGCTCGCGGAGTTGTGGAAACGCCACCGTGATACTGGTGAAAAGAGCCTTCACCTGGCGTGACAAAAAGGTAAGGCGCATTGGCTAATGTACCCAAAAGCCGAAACATATGAAGGTTTAGTCCACCGCCACCCAGAAAATGAAAATTCTCATCGGCGAAACCTATGTTTTCATAGCTGCCCAGCGATGAAAATAGACAGTTGTTTTCCATGAAAGGCTGGAAAAATCCGCGGGGATTAGCTTCGCCGATATTGGCAATATCAAACAGCCTGTATCCGTTTTGCTGCCAGTTGGTTTTCGAGAGCAAACGGATTTCCTTTTCTTCACTGTAGTGAGAATCAATGTGTTGTTTTTCGGCGCCAAGGTTGTAGCCCGGAACGGCAAAAATCGAATTTTTATCAATGCTTTTGGCCTGAAGGGCGTATTCGAGAACACGCGGTGTCACCATGCGGGCGCCGTCAATCAACAGGCCAATGTAATCTGCGCGACAGAGGCTAAAACCATAATTGATTGCGGCAGCTGGTGAGTGGCCACTCTCTTCGCGGCTGAAATAACGAATGTTTTTACCCAGTGCAAGGAGTTGTTGCTGATCAATCATATTTTCGGACCTGTTTTCGACAACAATGATTTCGTATTCTTCTTCCTTGATGTTTCTCTGGTGCAGGGCTGACAAGCTGTAAATCGTATTAATAGCCTGTCTCGGCATACGATAAACAATAACAATGACAGATATCTTCAATGGTGCCTTCATGTTATAAGCTGTCTGTGTTCGGGGTTTTCTGTCGTGAATAAACTGATGGCAAGTGCTTGCCCTGTATCAACATTTTTCTGATTCATGTGTTGTATGTTAGAGTGAATTCCTGAATAAGTGAACCGTTAATGATCTTGCAATCCCGGGGTGGGATGGAGTGGCGTGTCTGTGGCGAAAAAGTTGCCGGCAATAATGGTTGATACTTCTGTACTTGTTAGCCATTTTCAGCAGTATCAATGCAGTCGATTTCAAAATGCGGAACACTTCCCGCACCTGTTTCTTGGCGATTTCATCAAGCGTGAATATCATGCTGTGTTTGCAGATTGTCTGGCAGGTTTGCAGGCTTCTGTTGTTGCAAGCCCTGAAGGCCAGGCCCGACTTAGGCAGACGCCCTTGATTCGACAGCTGATTTGGGAGCTTCATTCACCGACCACCTTGCGTCACCTTGCCTCTGTGTCGGGTACTCAGGCTCTGTTGCCAGATCCGTTTCTTGTGGGTGGTGGTATTGAGAGCTGGAACAACCAGAAAATACAGTTACCCTTTTTACGCCATCCGGTGACTGATTTGTACCCGGTACTTCGGGTGGAAATATTGTTGGCTGCAGAATCGCATGCGCCTTCTGAAACAGCTATACGGATGCCCGATGAAGGCGAGAGCAGTACAATAAAAACCATGATACCCGGTCAATTGTTTCTCTCAGCAGTAAAAGAGCTTTCCGCAATTCGATCGACGGTAAATGGTTCCGCCTGGTCGCTGGTCGCTTTCTTTTATATCAATGATCGTGCCCGTTCGCTGGAAGAGCGACAAAAAGCATTCGAGGATTATTGATTTGTCGTGTATTACGGGAGGTAGCTTGAAGTCATGAGCCAACAAGGTATCCAGCCTCTACTTGATTTTGATTTTCTACAGGATTTCGCCAGAAAGCACGCTGACGAATACCGGAATGCTGAACCGTTCCCTCACATCGTTATTGATCATTTTCTCGATGAGAAATCGATTGATTTGTTACTGGCGACATTCCCTGAGCCCAAAAAAAGGGACAATCACGATGATGAGTCACAAAAACTCAAAGATGGTACGGTAGCGCAATATAAAAAGCACTGGGTTTCAATGGAGCTTCGTGTTGGCTTGCCCATTCGTCACTTTTATTGGGAACTTAATTCGGCCGAGTTTATTTCATTTCTGCAAACGCTTACTGGTGTGTCTGCACTGATTCCCGACCCCTATCGGGCCGGAGGGGGCTTGCATGAAAGCAAGGCGGGTGGATTCTTGATGGTGCACGCTGACTATAATAAACAACCTGAAACCGATCTTGACCGACGGCTGAATATCATTGTTTACCTGAACAAGAACTGGAAAGAGAGTTATGGCGGTGATCTTGAGTTGTGGACTGCCGATATGAAAACCTGCGTGAAAAAAGTTGCACCTTTAGCCGGGAGAGCTGTCATTTTCTCAACGGGAAGCGACACTTATCATGGGCATCCGACGCCACTGACCTGCCCGCCGGATATGTCGAGAAAATCGATTTCCACTTTCTACTATTCCAACGGTCGGCCTGTCGGAGAAAGTGACAGGCCACATGTGACTATCTGGAAAAAAACACCCGCTGTATAGCAGGTTTAATGCGTATAATATTGCCTTGAGCACTCCTGTTGCGAAAATGGATAGCATCGGCAGTTGTGTGTTGAACCGATTTCCAGATGCAATAAAACAGGGCGCAAATCAACCTGAACGCAAGGAGATTATGAGCAAATCCACTGGGGAAAATGAAAATATGCAATTGCTGCAGAAAGGTGTGAATGCTTTTATGCATTTTGAATTTGATCAGGCCTTTCAGATTCTTCTGCCGCTCGCAGAGCAGGGCGTTCTGGAGGCACAGCAGAAAGTGGCTCGCATGTATTTTGCCGGTAATGGTGTTGAGAAAAGTCATGACCAGTATTTGTACTGGTTACAACAGGCAGCTGATCAGGGCGACAAATACGCCAAAGCGAAACTGAAGCGTATGGCTAAAAAAAAGCTACCCTGAGTGTTTATTACATTTCCGGAGGCTGATAGCCATCGTCGACAACACTGACAGCGTTTTCTGTGAATCGTTCGAAAGCCTTGTCATCTTCCCAGAATTCCTTTTTATTGATTGTCAGCCGCTGGAACCGGCGGGTTGCCAGTTCCGAGGCTTTCGAGAGAAAGGGTTGAGCCGCATGGGTGACAGCGCCAAGCAGCATAGGTTCTCTCGTCAGTGCCTTGAAGCTCCCTCCCCAGATCTCTTCCAGGCGTTGATCAAACGCTTTTAGCAGGGCTTCACGGTTTTCAATTTCGGTGGTTGTTACACCGCCGTGAAACTGGTGGAATGAACCCTCCCCTGGCAGTATGAAAAGCTGGCTTTCAGGTAGCATGCCGAGGCTGCGATAGATATGCAGGTTGATGCTGCCGCCGCCAGCCTGATCAAAGCGCTCATCAGCACGGCCAATAAGGTCAAAATTGTCCTTTGAGGCAAAAAGGCAATTACATTCCTGCATCGGTTGGAAGTAACCTCGTTGGTTACTGGAACTCCATGCTGCAAAGTTGAAGAGACGGTAACCGTTTTCCTGCCAGTCCAGTTCTTCCAGTTTTTCGATTTCTTTTTGCGCAGAGTGACCGGTGGTGAGATGAAACTTTTGATCTTCTTCGCCCAGATGATAGCCGGGTACCATAACAATCGCCTGACGGGTGATTTTATAGCCAAGCATGGCGTATTCAAGAACCCGCGGTGTGACCATACGGGCGCCGTCAATGATCAGGCCTATGAATTCGCCCTGACATTGTTCAAAACCGAAATTAACCGCTGGCACAGGAGAAACACCAGACTCCTCCCTGAGAAAATAGCGGAATTGCGGGCCGAGAGCTGTGACTGTGTCAGCGTTCAGGTTCTGTTCTGAGCTGTTTTCAATGACAATCACTTCATATTCTTCTGGATTGACGTTTTTCTGGTAGGGAAGCGCGAGACTGAGCAGGGTGTTCATTGCTTGTCGAGGCATTTTGTAGACAATGACGATAATTGAGAGTATGGGTTTTTTTGTCATTTTCCGGTTATTCCTTCTTGCGTCTTGCTATCGGGGTTTATTTCAGTTCGCGAGGTATTTCACCGTGGTTTTTCATCACAACGCTGGCCGAATGCCGGACAAACTTGAGAGCACAGTCGGGAAGTGTGCCGAGATACAGTGACCGCTTGAGTGGAGATGAATAGGAACCGCCACGAAGGGCGGCATATTGGTTGAAATGATCCTGCATGGCTTTCAGTCGTTCCTCGCCCTTGGTTCCGGTGGTAATGCCACCGTGAAACTGATGGAAGGAGCCTTCTCCCATGAGTGTAACCAGTGTGGTATCCGGTAATTCAACAGCCCTTTTATAGAGGTCGAGGTTACATTGGCCTCCGCCTGTTTCCGTGAAACCCGGATCATAGCCGCCTAGCTCGTTCCATACCTCGCGCGACATACAGAAGCAGTTGCATTCGCCGATAGGTTTGAAGTAGCCACCGGCACTGGTGCCACTCAGACAACTGATCTCAAACAGCCGGTAGCCGTCTTCTGGCCAATTAATACTGTCGAGGAGTTCGGCTTCGGTTGTTTCATCGTAGCCTTCAAGCATCGCTTCCTGCTGAACCTTGTTGCCAAGGTGATACCCGGGTACCGAGATAACGACTCTGGGCGCAAGTCGACGAGCGGCGAGAATATAGTTAACCATGCCCGGAGTGACCATGCGTGCACCGTCGATCATTACAGCTATCCAGTCACCGTTTGCCTGTTGAGCACCATGATTCATTGCGTTTACTGGTGTGGGCAGGGTTTCCGGGTAAAAAATGTAGCGTACATTGCTGGCTATTGATTCTGCCGCTTCTTTGCCAAGCAGGTTATTGGAAGGGTTTTCCATAACAATAATTTCATAGTCTGCTTCACTGACATCCCGTTGATAGGCTGTTGACAGGGAATAGATGGTTTTTTGGGCCTGCTCGGGCATTTTATAAACCATCACAATGATGGACAGCACGGGTTTGTGACTTTTTGTGAGGTAGCCGGGATCACTGGACGGAATCGTCGGCATACTGTGGGGGTCGAACCACATAACCGGCTTTGGCGCGTTGGGAATATTTTTGGGCGTTGGTTTGTCTGTAGCCAGGTTGGGCGATTTGTTCTCAGGCATATTAGTATTCAATCTCCTGGAATTTTTCATACAAGGCCTGAACCTTGGGTGGCAAGGCTGCGGTGGTTATCTTCTCATTGTGCAATTCTGCTGTATAAAAGCGTTGCCCTTCAGGTAGAGCTGCCAGCCCCAGTTGCTTGTGCAATTGTTCCAGTTTGTCGTGAAATTTTTCTTCTGACCAGTCAAAGCTCAGCAGCGGGAAGGGGGTTTTTCTGAATTGCCGGAAGAGGGCAGTATTGTATTGAAGCCATAACTCAAGGCCGTGGGCTATTTCGAGTTTGAGTGCTTCCCTGTTGTGCAAGGACTGTGCTACTGCCATCGGATGACGGTATATGCCCACGAATTCCATGTGAGGTGCAACTTTTAGCCATCCGTCCAGTAGCATCAGGGCGCGTGGATCCTTGAAGCCCCAGATGGGTTGGTCGGCGTAATCATCAAGTATTTTTCGGGCCTGCTCGTAGTCGCTGTTTCGCCACTTCAACTGGGGTTTGAACAGTCTTTCGTACCAGCTTGAACAGCGAACGGGGTAATGCCAGCTGACACCGTTTGCCTTGAAAATATTTTCGTGCAGATCAACGATATCCTGATTCTCCCGATTACCTTTGCGGTTATACTCATTCCAAGTATGGTGTTTTCCCAAAAAAAGGCCGCCTTGCTGCAGGGAGCCGGTCAGACAACTGGTTCCACTTCGATGCATGCCGAGGACACAAAGGATTCTTTCGGGTTGACGCATTGGTATTTTTACACTTCGTTGAAAAGAATAGCCCGTCATAATAGCTTTCGCAGGAAAATAATTGCAAGGGAATAGGGGATATAGTTCATTTTTCTCTTCAGGTGGGTGAGCCCCTAAAGTTGTGGAAAGGCGGGGCAAGTGATTTTGTCTCGGGGACAGTGTTTGTCGGCCGAAGGTTTCTGGTGATTTTCTTCTCGAAAATGGAAGCGTATGGGTTATAGTTTCGTGTTTCTATCTGTTTGTGTGCTCCGGTAATGAATTCTTCTGCTCCAGCTGTACTTTTGTCGGTCTCTGTCGTTTTGTATGACACCGATATATCGGTGCTTGAAAAAACGCTGATGCACCTTGTGAAGGCGGCAGAAAAGCTGAAGTCATTTCCCGAGAGCGAGCGTTTGAGTCTTTGTCTGCTCGATAATCACCCGCAGCAGACTTCTCTGGCCAATCTGCCAGAGCGCTGTATGGAGCAGTTAAGCGCCTGCTTCGACCAGGTGAACATCATCAAAAACACGACCAATTTGGGTTATGGTGGCGGTCACAATCGCTGTATTGAAAACCGACAAAGCCGTTTTCACCTGATTCTGAACCCGGATGTTTTTCTTGAGGAGGATGCGCTTTTAAAAGGAGTGGCGTATCTGCAGGCAAATATTGATGTCGGTTTGCTTGCGCCTCATGTGGTGGATGAGAAAAACAGGCCTTTGTATTTGTGCAAGCGGTTTCCCACGGTTCTGGATTTTCTGTTGCGGGGCTTTGCGCCATCCTGGGTGAAAAGATTTTTCGGCAAACGGTTGGCAAACTATGAAATGCAGGATGTTTATACAGCGGGCAGGGCTTGTAAGGAAATACCCATAATCAGTGGCTGCTGCATGTTGGCAAGAACACAGATGCTGAAGTCGGTGGGGGGCTTTTCAAAGGATTATTTTCTCTATTTTGAGGATTTCGATCTTTCCTTGCGTATGGCCTGGCTGGCAAAGGTGGCTTATTGTCCGGATATGAAAATCATTCATGTGGGCGGTCACTCGGCCAAAAAAGGGTGGCACCATATCAGGTTGTTCGCCCGTTCTGCGATCACCTTTTATAACACTTACGGTTGGCGATGGCTTTAGTCATGAGCACTGTTCACCTTTTGTCGAGAAATTGAGCCGAATATTCGGTCTCGTCTTGGTTTTATCGTTGTTCAGCGTTATCATAAGCGCTTAATTAAGGTGACGCATGAAACCAGCAATTCACATATCAACAGAAACGGTTTTGTCGGGTAAAACTGCCCGGCAGGTTTTCTGTGTTGGCGTGAATTATTCCTTGCTGCTTTCTCTACTGCCCTAGTGGCAGATTCTATTATTCCCCCCACAAGTTTTATTTATTGCCGTTAGCCGAAGTGCCATAATAGGCCGCTTTAACGGCTACGATATTTTTCAGGCTGTATGCCTGCAATCAGGATTGGAGTTTTTCCATGAGCAAAGACAAGTTAATTATTTTTGATACTACCTTGAGAGATGGTGAGCAAAGCCCCGGTGCATCAATGACACGGGATGAAAAGGTGCGTATCGCGAAAGTGCTTGAAAAAATGAAGGTTGATGTGATCGAAGCCGGTTTTGCTATTGCCAGCCCGGGTGATTTTGACGCTGTCAAGGCAGTTGCCAATGCGGTTAAGGATAGCACTGTTTGCAGTTTGGCGCGGGCAGTTGAAGGCGACATAGCAAGGGCCGCAGATGCGCTGAAAAATGCAGCATCCAGCCGTATTCATACTTTCATCGCCACTTCGCCGATTCACATGAAATACAAACTGAAGATGGAGCCACCCCAGGTCATTGAGCAGGCTGTCAAGGCGGTTACCTATGCGCGTCAGTTTACCGATAATGTTGAATTTTCACTTGAGGATGCCAGTCGTTCCGAGTTTGAATTCATGTGCAGAATTATTGAAGCCTGTATCAATGCCGGAGCAGGAACCATCAATATTCCCGATACCGTCGGTTATGGTGAGCCGGGTCAGTTTGGTGAGACGATTGGCAAATTGATACAGAATATTCCCAATGCAGATAAAGCAGTGTTTTCCGTGCATTGTCACAATGACCTTGGTTTGGCTGTTGCCAACTCCTTGTCTGCCGTAGTGCATGGTGCCCGGCAGGTGGAGTGCACCATAAACGGTCTGGGCGAGCGGGCAGGTAATGCGTCGCTGGAAGAAATCGTCATGGCCGTGGCAACCCGCAAGGATGTTTTTCCGGTAGAAACGGGTATTGATACCCGGCACATTGTTCCCGCTTCCCGCCTTGTTTCCAATATTACCGGTTTCCCTGTACAACCGAACAAGGCAATTGTCGGAGCGAATGCATTCGCCCATGAGTCCGGTATTCATCAGGACGGTGTTTTGAAGCACCGTGAAACCTACGAAATCATGAGAGCTGAGGATGTTGGCTGGAATACCAATAAACTGGTGATGGGTAAGCATTCCGGGCGTGCAGCGTTCAAAGCCCGCCTTGAGGAGTTGGGTGTGGTTTTCGGGACGCCTGAAGAATTGAATGAGGCATTCGCCCGTTTCAAGGAGCTGGCTGACAAGAAGCATGAGATTTTTGACGAGGATTTACAGGCTTTGGTCAGCGATGTGAACTCCACTGAAGTGGGGGAAACCTATCGCCTGAAAAGTATGGAAGTGCATTCCAAAACAGGCTCGACGCCCCATGCTGAAATCGAGTTGATGGTCGCCGGGCAATCGCAGAGAACATCTGCCGATGGCAGCGGGCCGGTCGATGCGTCCTTCAAGGCAATCGAAAAAATCGCCCAAAGCGGTACCGACTTACAGTTGTATTCTGTCAATGCCATCACCAGTGGAACGGATTCGCAGGGTGAAGTTACTGTTCGGCTGGAGCGCGATGGCCGTATCGTAAACGGTAATGGTGCCGATACCGATATTGTTGTCGCTTCCGTCAAGGCATATCTGAATGCGCTTAATATTATGATGTCTCGTGTGGAGCGGGCTCACCCTCAAAGTGGTGGTGTCTGAGCGGAATGGATGACATCACTCGCTTGAGGTATCTGGAAAAAATGGGCGTTGTTTCCTACAAGGCCCGTTTTCAGTTATCCGCAGCGAAACCGTCGGTCATGCAAGAAGGCCAGGGTATGCTTTCCCCTGACGCACATGGCCTTGTATCGTCAGCCGCCATCGAGCCTGAAACTGATCAATACGGGGCGTTTGGCCTGGTTTCTGGTGCCGGGGAGCAGGTTAAGCCTTTTAACGGGGGCGTCGAACAGCTGTCGCAAACCTTGACTTCAACAAGCGTGGAGCACGCCAGCAAGCCGGAGGAAAACAACACTTCCAGCCCTGAAACGGCTTCCATGAAAATTACCAGTCTTGCCGATATCAAGGCCCGTTTTTTTAACCCGGATGGCAAGCCCAAAGTTCCGGATAAGGCACCTTCAGAAAACGCGGTCGTTGCTGTTGAAGATGCACCGTCCATACCCGGGATTCCATCGGGTCAAAAACCGCAGGCTGAAGTGGCTTTGGAAACACAGCGGGAAGAACCGGTAATTTGCCAGTCGGCCTTTCAGCTATCCCTGTTTCAACCTGTGCCCGATGTGCTGCTTCTCAATAACAGCAAGCATCTCGGTGGCGCGCATTTCCATTTAATAAAGGCGATTTTTTTTGCCTTGCAAAAACCACTGGACATGGTTGCACCCGTGCGGCAGTTTGAATGGCAGCCCAGTGCGGATGGCGCAAACCTGCGATTGGCGGCACAGGAAAGGTTGCTCGCTTTTCTGGAGGTTTGTCAGGAACATTATAACAGCCGGTATCTTTTCGTTATGGGTGATGATATTCGTGCACTTTTGACACCCGAGCCGGTGTTTTCCTCAACGATCACGACTGTTTTTCTTCCTTCATTGCAGGCCTTAATATCGTCTCCGGTTTTGAAAAAGCAGGTCTGGGAGAGGCTTTCGCCATTTATGGGGGAAATATGAAAGCGGGCAAGCAGGAGATGCCATCTTTCAGAATGGCGCGGCCCTCTGATATCGAGCGCCTTTATGCGCTGGAATATCAAGAACAAGCCTATCCATGGTCTTATGAAATACTTGAGGGAACGCTTGATTCGGGCAGACACCGTGTCGGTCTTTATGAGTTCCATGAGGAGATTGTAGGCTATTTTGCCGCTTTGTCAGTCGCAGATGAATACACCTTGCTGAACCTTCTGGTTTCTACTCAGTATCGGGGCAGGGGCTTTGGCAGGACGATGTTGAACAAATTGATCTCAATGGCAAAAGCCGAGGCAGAAACCATTTTTCTGGAGGTCAGGGTGAGTAATCTTTCGGCCATTAACCTCTATTTGTCCGTTGGCTTTGTAGAGATCGGTCAACGCAGGGGTTACTATCCTGCAAAAAAGGGTCGCGAAGATGCCTTGCTGATGGCACTGCCGCTGATAAAAAATGAAAAACTGTTTAGCGGTATTTGATTACAAAAATCAGAAATAAATACAAATCAACCCTGAACTTAACTGCTTTTTTATATTCGAATCATAGAATACGCATCATTGTAAAAATGAGGTCTGCAAAAAGTGATGCTGGAAAACCGGGATAAACTTCAAAATGACTTTAACAAGTCAATTTTATGTTCAGTTAAAAGAAATGCCCCTGCAAAAAATCCGGACTCGAAAGTTATTTTATATTCACTAGAGGATATTGATGCAGGCAGTTTCTCATCAGAAAAATTATGGGAAATCTTGAGAGATAGCCAGAATCTTCTCACCGAGGAGCAGCGGCATTTATACCAAAGCGTCAAAAAAGAATTGCAAGCGCGGGGCCGGTTTGATATCGAAAATCCGTGGATGCCCCCGCACTAGCCTCTGTCAACAGCCTCTTGTAAAACTGGCGATAATGAAACATATGTTTAATCATAATGTTTCGTCGTTTATCCTGATTTAAGTCAATAATAAAAAAAAGGGCTTTATTAGAATTGCATCACTTTTTGGTGTTATCAAGTGTAGCAATTACATGAGAAAAAATATTTTGGCAACAGCTGCTGTGATCGGTTTTGGTTTGACCGCCGGTTCGGTTCAGGCACATGAGGCAGGGGATTTTATTTTGCGTTTGGGTGCAGCGACTGTGGCTCCCGACGAAAGTAACAACGATCTCAAATTGAACGGTGCTGTTTTGGGTGCAACGGCTGGCGGAGACCTTTCTGTTGACAATAATACACAGTTGGGCATCACCGGCACCTATATGTTCACCGATCATATTGGTCTGGGCGTGTTGGCCGCAACCCCCTTTGATCATGAAATCAAGGGTGATTCGACGATTCAGGGCGCGCTTGCCACCAAAAACATTGGTAGCACAAAACATTTGCCCCCAACTGTAACTGCACAGTATTTCTTTAATGACAAGGAGGCGACTGTACAGCCTTATGTCGGCGTAGGTGTGAATTACAACGTGTTCTTTGACGAGGATGTACACAGCGGGCTCGAAACAGCACTGGGTGGGAAATCTAAAATGTCGCTGGATGATTCCTGGGGCTTGGCACTGGAAGCAGGTGTGGATATTACCGTCAGTGAGAATTTGCTGGTGAATCTGTCTGTGTGGAACCTTGATATTGACACAGAAGCAACTATAAAAAGTCCTGCCGGGAAGGTGACAGCAGATGTCGACATTGACCCTTGGGTTTACATGGTAGGTGTTGGCTACAAGTTCTAACCGACCGACCCTGATTTTCGCCTTCGGCGAAGTGAAAAAAGGAGCATTTTTATGCTCCTTTTTTTTTATTGGGACATGGGTGTGAGTTTTTTGTTAATGATGTTGATGATGCCTGTCATGTTGTTCAAGGGGTTCATTTTTGTCCTGCTGTGCAGGCTGATCAGTTGTGGGAGGAGCATCGGAGTTTGTGGAAGCCGCATCAGGCGCGTGGCTTTTGGTTTTGTCGGTTTCAATTTTTACTGAGCTTTCGGTGTGTGTGTGTGATGAGCCAGTATGAAAATAATGCATATTCCCGCCAATAATCGTCCAGAGGCCAAACACGATCAGTGCCCCTGCAAGGGTGCTACGGGTAAATTTATGCTGAAGCACTTTTGCCAGTTTGTTGGCAAAAAAAAGGGTGCTTATCATGGCGGGGGCAGTACCGAAGCCGAAACACAACATCAGCAGGGCAATGTCAATTCCTTGGGTGGTCAAGGACGCCCATATCAGTGTGCTGTAGACAAGACCACAAGGTATCCAGCCCCAGATAAACCCGACTAATAATGCCTGATGCCATTGCCTGACCGGTAATAAAGCGCGTGTGAGAGGCTGGATGTGTTGCCACAAGCCCCCGACAAGATGTTCCAGTTTTGCCAACCCTGACCACCATTGCCCAATATAAAGCGCCATGACAACCAGCAAAATACCCGAAAGCGTTCTGGAGACCGCGATCAGGGTGGCAGGCGCAGGAGCAATGGAAGAGACTAGTGTGCCTAGCGTGCCGATTAACAAGCCTGCAAACACATAACTGTTTATTCTGCCCAGATTGAACAGTGTGGTGTAAAGCAAGGTCTTGAGCGGTCTTTCATCAAGCGTCAGGCCGATACTGCCGGAAATTCCTCCGCACATGCCGATACAGTGTGTGCTGCCCATCAGGCCCAAAAAAAAAGCAATCAGATAAGGGGATTGCAATTCAGTCATTGCACACTTTTTTGTTCAGTCGGGATGCAACCGGTTTGCGGGTTGCCTGATTGTTCATTTGTTTTTTCATTTTGCAGGTTAAAGACTGAGGGATCATCAAAAAGTATCTGGCTAGCTTCTTTTTCAAGGTCATCATACTGGCCACTGTTTACTGCCCATAAATAGGCGGCGATGGCAAGCGCTGAAAAAACCATTGCGATAGGAATGAGAATATAGAGGCTATCCATGAACTGTTGATAACTCCAGAGGCAGTTTTAGTCTTCGTGCATTGATTATAACGCCGAGAGAGCTTAATGACATGCCGATTGCCGCCAACCAGGGCGGGACAAGCCCCAAACCCGCCATCGGCAGAATGGAACAGTTGTAAAACAGGGCCCAGCCGATATTCTGTTTGATAATGCGAAGTGTTTTTCTTGATTGAATTAAAAGTGTTTTGATATCGGAAAGCCGATTTGAACATAATAGTATGTCGGCACTGTTTTTACTGATATCACTGGCGTTACCCATGGCAATTGAAACATTGGCAGCAGCCAGAACGGGCGCGTCATTTATGCCATCGCCTATCATCAGTACACTTTCACCTTTCTTTTGCCTGTCTTTTATCATCTTCAGTTTTTGGCTGGCTGTCATTCCTGTATGAAAGTTGTCAATATGGAGTTTTCCGGCAACAAATTCGACATGACTGGAGCTATCACCACTCATTATTTCGGTTGTAAGTTTTTGTCTGGAAAAGTAGCTGACCAGATCAGCTGCATCAGAACGAATGCTGTCTTCAAGGCAGAAGCAGGCAAGACATTCTTCTTTTGAAACCAGCCATATTCTTTGATAGTGAGCGGCGCCGGTCATCACTTTCATACCAAGGTCGGGTTGCCATTCCTGACAAAATGGCAGTGACCCCATTCTGTAGGCAGTATCTTTGATCTCGGCCTCGATACCTTCCCCTGAAAAAAGGCAGAAAGAATCAGGGGCATGGTTAACCTTTCGGCCGGAAGCTTGCGCTTGCCTGAAAGCACCTGAAACAGGATGATCGGAAACAGATTCAATGGTTGTGGCGATTGCGATACATTGATTTTTGTTGCGTGAACCCAAAGTTTGTATTTCTGCGATACGGAAGCTACCTTCTGTCAGTGTGCCGGTTTTATCAAACATGGCGCGACTGATGGTGACCAGTTTTTCAATCACATTGTTCGTGACGATAAAGACACCTTTTGCCCGAAAACTGTTATGGGTAAAAGCGAGTGCAGCCGGTGTTGCCAGAGACAATGCGCATGGGCAGCTTGCAATCAACATCGAAAAACAGATTTCAAAGATTTCCTGAGCCGGTTTTTCAGGGTTAAAGTACCACCAGAGAAAGCCGCACAAACCCGTGGAAGACAATACAATCAGCGTGAACAGGGAGGCTACTGTTTCGGCAAAACCGGCTATTTCAGGTTTTTCCAGCATCGCTCTCTCAGTGAGCCTGTTGATCACGGAGAGACTGCTGTCGCCGGAAGCTCTGCTTACTCGGACTTTCAGGGTGCCATCGTGATTGATGCTACCGGCATAAACCGGATCGTTTGCAGATTTTCTTTTTGGTAAAAACTCTCCGCTGATTGATGAATCATCGACACTTGAACAACCTTCGATGATTTCTCCATCTGCGACTATGGTTTCCCCTGGGTTGATAAGGATAATTTGGCCTGCTTTCAGGCTGGCAACTGGCACAATCATGATTTTCCCCTGTTGATCCAGATGCTTGCAGTTGGCAGG
This sequence comes from Pseudomonadales bacterium, assembly GCA_020443005.1. GTDB lineage: Bacteria > Pseudomonadota > Gammaproteobacteria > Pseudomonadales > UBA7239 > JAGRJA01. The sequence goes on along the minus strand of JAGRJA010000250.1, from coordinate 17,899 downwards.
GATGTCCGGCCGGAAATGCCAGTATGAAGGGTGGTTGCGTGAACCGGACTCGATATACCGTGCTAACAGCAAAAGAAAGGTGAACATCGCAATTGAATCAAAATAGACATGGCCGTTTCCGCTCATTGTGGCGTAGGCGCTGGAAACCCATGCGCCTGACAAGGCTATGCTGATAGGTGTATCCATGCCAAGTGCCTTGTTTTTGAGGTTTCTCAGGGCGCCCTGAAAAAAGGGTTTGGCGCAATAGGCGAGCATGATGGTCGATAGTATCAGGCTGAAAACGCGAATCAGGGTCTGATGGCTGTATGCGATTCCCTGAAATTCGCCCGCATAAAGTGCAATGGAAAACATTCCTGTCTGCATCATGATCAGACCCGCCAGTCCCAGGCGCTTCAGGTCTTCCTTGCGTTGATGTTGCAAGTGTTTTTGGGGGGTGTTACCGGAAGCAGGAACAGCCTGATAACCCAGTTTGGAAATTGCAGAAAAAATGTCAGCCGCTTTGCAATGCTCGGGGTCAAATTTCACCAGCGCTTTGTGCGTTGAAAGATTGACCTGGATGTCTTCAATTCCTTTTTGTCGGGTAACGGCTTTTTCAATTAGCCAGCAACAGGCTGCGCAATGCAGATCTTCGATAAATATTTCGGCTTCCCAGTTGGATGCGGTGTTTTTCTTTATAAACTCTGCCTGAAGCAAGGGTTCATTATAGAGTTCGTAATCCGCTGGTTGTCGTTTGAGCAAGGGTGAGGCATTTGCGCTTCGCAGTTTGTAATAGTCCTGCAAGCCATTTTCATGGATGGTAAGGGCTACCGCCTGACAGCCGGGACAACAGAAGATTCTTTCAGACCCATCTATTTCATGATGGTAGGGTGTATTCGATGTGGTATCCAGACCACAGTGATAACACTGAGACATGACTTTACTCAAGTGTTTCGCCAATCACAGCAGATGTGGTGCCTGATGGAATTTCTCCTTTCAGGAGCCATAAACCGTTTTTGTCATTTGTAGAAGGTTCAATTTGTATATACCAGCGCTGGGCGCCGATTTGAGTGGCAATACCATTATCGATTATTCCACTGTATAGGGTTCCTCGGTTCAAGCTGTCTTGATCGAGATTGAGTAGCAGGTTGATGTCGAGTGTGTCATCGGCGGGATGAATGAATGCCAGATAGATTTGTTCGGGCAATGGCATGTTTTCCTTCAATCGGCTGAGAGCAATGTTGATGATTCTTTTGTCCTCGCTGAAACTGAGGTGTGCCTGCAAACCCGCCCGGGCGGCGGCCAGTTCTTTTTCCATATCCCGGTTAATCGCCAGACCATCCTTGTAATACTCTTCTTTCACAAGTGGCTGGGGGTTTTGTATTGCGATGTACAAGGTGGCAATAGCGGCAATGACCACAGAGCCGGGCAGAGCAATCAGGAACCAGGGCCAAAACTGCTTGTACCAGGGTTCTGGCTCGTTTTTTTCATGAAGAGACGATAGCGACATGGGTAGCTCCCTTTAGTTGGCGTAGTCTAACAAATTTGGCAACGCGGGGCGGAGATAGCCTGACTCCCGCTCCAGCAGGTGATGCTAGCTCCAGGTGCTGATACTAAAGGGATGGAGCTGGCCCAAGAAAGCGTGTTGTATGCGAGGTTTTCAGTTTGTCGCTGTTTTCACCCTGAACGGTAATGATGATGTCACTGTTGGCGCTGCCCAGACTTGTGGTTTTTACACTGAGTCGCACCGGAACAACCAGCACTTCACCGGAATTGACGGAAATGCTGGTTTTGCCGCGGATTTCCAGGCCTTCCAAGCCGGAGGCTGACAGCGTGTAATCATGCTTCTGTTGGTCCATATTGATGATTTTTAGTGTGTAGCTGTTTTCAATACGCCCGTCACTGGTCTGGAAATAGAGTTGTCCCCTGTCCCTGATAATGTCGATTTGCAGAGGGGTTCGGGTAAAGAAACGAAAGCCGAGAAGGCTGCACATCACGATCAAGGCGATTGTGTAACCGACGACCTTGAAGCGGAGGATTTTGCCGGGCTTTCCCGCCAGTTTGTTTTCAGTCGTATAGCTGATCAGGTTCTTTGCATAACCCATTTTCTCCATAACAGAGTTACATGCATCGACACAAAGTGCACAACCGATGCACTGGTACTGCAGGCCGTCCCTGATATCGATTCCGGTGGGGCAAACCTGCTTGCAAAGTTCGCAGTCAATGCAATCGCCCAGGTGATCACTCCTGTCAATTTCACCGCGTTTGCGGGAACCCCTTTGTTCTCCCCGTTTTGCATCATAGGAGACAATGAGTGTGTTGGAGTCAAACATGGCTGACTGGAAACGGGCATAGGGACACATGTACATACATACCTGTTCGCGCATCCAGCCGGCATTGATATAGGTTGCAAGTGTGAAGAAAATAACCCAGCTGACGGCCGCTAGCGGGGCAGAAAATGTTGCCAGATCGTAGATAAGGTCGTTGACGGGTGAAAAATAGCCAACGAAGGTGAACCCGGTGAAAAGGGCGAAGCCCATCCAGAGGCCATGTTTCATTAACTTTTTGACAAATTTTTGTAAGCGCCATGGAGACTGGTCAAGCTTTATGCGCTGGTTGCGGCTACCTTCCGTTTTTTGTTCGATCCACATAAAAATGCTTGTCCAGACGGTTTGCGGGCAACTGTAGCCACACCAGACCCGCCCGAACAGGGTTGTGAAAAGAAACAGTGCAAAAGCCGCAATGGCCAGAACCCACGCGAGCATGGAGAAATCCTGGGGCCAAAAGGTGATGGAAAAAACATGAAATTTTCTGGCTGGAAGATCAAACAATACGGCCTGTCTTCCATTCCATTGGACCCAGGGCATGAAGAAATATCCGCAGAGCAGGGGCCACCCTGTAAATAAACGCAGTTTCTGGAAGGTGCCCTCAATTTTTCTGGTATAAATCTTCTCGCGCTTCTGGTAAAGATCGAGCTCGGATACTTCGCTGGGCGCAAGATCCTCAATTTCATGAACGGGAATTTTTTCTTCCATTTGCAACCACGCTAAAACAATGCAAAAAATGAAAAGAACACAGTCCAATATGCCTGTCGGCATATTGGACAACAAACGACCCTGCCGTTAGAGGGGCTTCCCTGGTGAAAGGCTGGTTTATCCAGACACTTGTAAAAAGAATACCGCTTTAGTTAGACAAACTGAAAACATAGGCGGCCAACAAGTGTATTTTTTCTTCGCCAAGCAATTCGGCATGCGCTGGCATCTGTCCTTTACGCCCATTCGCTATGGACTCAGAAATAGCTTCTTTTGAGCCGCCATAAAGCCAGATGTTATCTGTCAAATCAGGCGCACCCAGTGCAGTATTGCCTTTGCCATCCATACCGTGGCAGCCCATGCACATGGCAAAAGCCGCTTTGCCTTGTTGCGCTTCTCCGGAAAGTGCCGAAGAAGGGTTGGAAAGGCTCATGACATAACTGGTGAGTTGCTTTATCTTCTCTTCGCCCATTGTTCCCCAGGCAGGCATCGCACCTTGTCGTCCGTTAGTGATGGAAGCCTTGATCTGATCACCAGAACCGCCATAGAGCCAGTCGTTATCACGAAGATTCGGATACCCCAGATTGCCTCCCGCATCGGCACCGTGACAGGTTGAGCAGTTTGTAGAAAAAAGTCGTTGCCCCATTTTCAGTGCCTGACTATCTTTGGCAACTTCTTCAACCGGCATGGCGGCATATTTTGCAAATACAGCACCGTATTGTTCTTCAGCAACCTGTTTGGCATTTTCATATTCGGCAACCTGTGTCCAGTTCAACACCCCCTTGAAGTTACCCATGCCAGGATAGGCGATCAGATAGCCGACCCCGAACACGATAGAGAGAGCAAAAAGATTCATCCACCAGGCGGGCAGAGGGTTGTCGTATTCCTCAATACCATCGTAAACATGACCTGTCTTGGCTTCAGGCCCCTTGCCGGCATCAATCTTGCGGTTGCCAAATAAAAGCAGCGTTACACCGATAAAGGTGATTGTGGTTAGCAGAATGATCCACCCACTCCAGAAACTACTCATGGTCATCCTCCACTTTGGGTTTGAGGGAACTGTTTAAATGCTTATCCAGCGAGCCGGGGTCATCGGCAAAAGGCAGATTTGCGGCTTCCTGGAAATCCTGTTGTTTTTCTCTGCTATAAGCCCATACGCAGACACCAAGAAAGGCAATCATGGTAAAGAGTGTGCTCAAGCCGCGTAGCGTGTTGATATCGAATTCCATAATGATTTACCGCTTGTACTGAATAAGAATGCCAAGCTGTTGCAGATAGGCAACAACAGCATCCATTTCGGTATGATCCTTGACAGCGGCTTCTGCGCCGGCAATATCATTATCGGTATAAGGGACACCAACCATACGCAGAGCTTCCATTTTCTTGCCGGTAAGGGTGCCATCGATCATGTTTTTGTTTAACCAGGGGAAAGCGGGCATATTCGATTCAGGTACTACATCTCTCGGGTTATTGAGATGAACTCGATGCCACTCATCACTGTAGCGTTTGCCTACCCGAGCCAGATCCGGGCCTGTACGCTTGGAACCCCAAAGGAAAGGGTGATCGTAGACAAACTCTCCTGCCACTGAGTAGTGACCATAACGCTCGGTTTCAGAGCGAAACGGGCGAATCATTTGGGAATGGCACACATTGCAACCTTCGCGGATATAAATGTCGCGTCCTTCAAGCTCAAGTGCTTTCAAAGGTGTCAAGCCGGCGACCGGTTCTGTTGTCTGCTTGCTGAAAAACAGAGGTGTGATTTCGACAAGCCCTCCAAAGCTGATAGCTACCACGATGAGGATGATCATCAGTCCGATATTCTTTTCAATGACTTCATGCTTCATGTCAGATTCCCCGCTTACCGTGAAGTTTCTGAAGACCGGGCAGTCTTCCAGACGTTGTAGGCCATAACAAGCATGCCCAAAAAGAAGATACCGCCACCCAACAGCCTGACGACATAGCCTGGATAACTGGCCTGAACCGATTCAACAAAACTGTAAGTCAGGGTGCCGTCGAGATTGTAGGCTCGCCACATCAAACCCTGGATAATACCGTTGACCCACATGGAGGTAATGTAAAGCACGGTGCCGATTGTCGACATCCAGAAATGCACATTAATCAGTTCTACGCTGTACATCTGTTTGCGGTCGAACATGACCGGCACAAGGTGATAGATAGCGCCGATAGATACCATGGCAACCCAGCCAAGCGCACCCGAGTGCACATGTCCGATCGTCCAGTCTGTGTAGTGAGAGAGGGCGTTGACTGTTTTGATCGACATCATCGGACCTTCGAAAGTCGACATACCGTAGAAGGACAGTGAAACAATCAGAAAACGCAGGATGGGATCCGTGCGCAGTTTATGCCACGCACCCGATAGCGTCATGATACCGTTGATCATGCCGCCCCAGGAAGGAGCGAGCAGAATCAGTGACATAACCATGCCCAGGCTTTGAGCCCAATCGGGGAGCGCCGTGTAGTGCAGATGGTGAGGGCCTGCCCACATATAAACAGCGATCAGCGCCCAGAAGTGAACAATGGATAAACGGTAGGAGTAAACAGGCCGCTCGGCTTGTTTGGGTACAAAATAATACATGATGCCAAGAAACCCGGCGGTCAGGAAAAAGCCGACTGCGTTGTGTCCGTACCACCACTGAACCATGGCATCGATGGCACCGGCATACGCAGAATAGGATTTGGTGGCAGTGACAGGGATGGCAAGACTGTTCACGATGTGTAGCACAGCTACGGTGATAATAAAGGCGCCAAAAAACCAGTTGGCAACATAGATATGGGCTGTTTTGCGCTTCATGATCGTGCCAAAAAACAAAATGGCATAACACACCCATACAATAGCGATCAGAATGTCGATTGGCCATTCAAGTTCGGCATACTCCTTGCCACTGGTGAAGCCGAGTGGCAAGCTCAGAGCGGCGAGCAGAATGATCAGCTGCCAGCCCCAAAATACAATGCTGGCCAAGCCATCAGAGAGGAGGCGTGCCTGGCAGGTTCGTTGCACTACATACAATGAACAGGCAAAGAGTGCACAACCGCCAAAAGCAAAGATAACGGCATTGGTATGGAGTGGGCGCAGCCTTCCAAAGTGCAGCCAGGGCAAGTCAAAGTTCAGCCATGGCCAGACAAGCTGGGCAGCTATAAGCACGCCAACCAGCATACCCACAATACCCCATACCACAGTCATCACTGTGAATTGGCGTACTACCTTATAGTTATAAACGGATTGTTCCGGGGACGAATTCATACTACTCCAGGCCCTTCGGTTAGATGAGTCATTGTTTTGTTCATTTCAAAGTGATGACATCCATCATTCGTCTGAAAAATGAACTGCGAAATTACAGGTGCTGATTAATCAATAAAAACAGGCATGAAGCCGTTATCCCAAAGAATTACGGTGAATCCCATCAGTACAATAAGCACTACAAGACACACAGAAATAATAGCGCTCGAATAGAGGAAGCCACGCTCTTCAGGGATTTTCAGTACGATGGGAACACCGATAAACAGCAGGTATACGGCCCAGCATACGGCAATGGTGCCAAGTATCATATCCAGCCACAGCAAGGGGTAAACCCCCAGAATGCCAGCGATAAACATGGGTGTGGCCGTGTAGCCGGAAATGGTAATACCTTTGGCTATGGAGCTCGCAGTGCCATAGGTTTCTGACATCCAGTGAATGCTGTAACCGATAGCGATGATGGCAAAAATCATTGCCAGATAAAAAGCAATAACAATTTTCAATGCGCTGTCTGTTGTCAGCCTGACCACATTGCCATCGGCAACAGTCCAGCCGATCTGTGTCGTTCCGTAATACCATGCAAGCGCCGGAACGAGCGCGAAAATGATGGGGTAGGGGAGTGCTGCATTGAATTTGTCAGTAGCAGCATCTGATACGATTTCCCATTGTTTATGTGGAAAAAACAGGAAGCCGAGAGGGTTGCTGAGCATGTGAATTTCCTTTTGGTAAAACGCTTCAAGAGAATACTCATTGATTGCGCGCAATTCTATCAGTGCACCCCTGAAACAATGTTGACTTGTGTCAACTTAGCTTGGTTGTGGATGCACTAGAGTGTTTGTTTTTCAGCTCTAAAGCCCTTTAAAAAAGGTGGTTTTATGCAGGGTAAAAGTCTTGCCGAACAGTTAAATCGCAAAGCGGACAGATTCTACAAGAAAATGGCGGGGACTTCAGCTGTCTTTATTGATGCCGCTTTTGATGTTGCATCTCCGGTCGAAAGAGATGGTCTGGTTTGGTCTGGTGGTGAATTAGGCCTTGAGAGCGATCCGAGAAACCTTTGCTGGAAACCTGTACTTGAAAACACCCTTGCACTTGAAGGGTTAGAGGATTATGACCCGCCGGAAGACGGTGATGCCCGTTTCGTGAGTTCTCAAGGTGTGGCATTTGTGTACATACAGGCAAAAAGAGCCTGGGTTCAGCTCACTCAGGGGTATTGAGTGAAAAGCCAATGGTTGCGCGTGTCGCTTTCAATGGTCTTGCTGCAAAAAGCAGAACATTGTTTGTTGACTAATGTCAAAAATTGGTAGATGTTATATCGGTACTATGAGTACCCTATTTATTGGGTGGCACATTTTCCCATTCGAGGAGAACCTCGGCCAGCCGGAATAGTTCGCAATTATTTTTCAGGAGACGGCAATGACTGTTGATTACGATCCTTTTTCCCATGAGGCAATGAAAGACCCTTATCCACTGTACAAGGCTATGCGTGCAGAAGGAAAACCCCATTTTATCGAGAAATACAATGCCTGGGCGTTTTGTCGTTTCGAGGATGTGTGGGCTGCCAGTCTCAAGCAGGAGGGGAATATCACTTTCACTGCCGGCCAGACACCGGGTCAGGTTATTTTGGGTGAACTGATTCCGAAAACATTTATGACCATGGATGCACCTGAACATCGTAAGTGGCGGGGTCTGATTCGCGAGGCCTATACGCCTGACGGTGCAGCGAAAGAGGCGCCACGCATTCGTGCGCTGGTCAGGGAATTTCTGAAACCCTTGCTCGCCAAAGGCAAGATGGATGTTTACTCTGAATTGGCTAACCGTGTCACAACCATCAACGGTGGTTATAACCTGGGTTTACCACAGGAAGACGCAGAAAAATGGCGAGCACTGATCGACGATATGTTATGGCGTGATGAAGGCCAGGTTGGTGGCGGTTCCGAGCGAAACCAGAAAGCGGCAGGTGAACTGTTTGGCTATCTCGGTGCAAAGGTTGCCGAATTGCGTGCACACCCTGAAGAAGCGGTTCGTCATGCTGCCGCTTATTTGCACGCTGAAATTGATGGCAAGAAACTGGATGATGAAGAACTCGTTTTCTACCTCTTCTCACTGTTGGTTGTTGGTTCGGAAACCACGCCAATTACTGTCGGGGGAACACTTTATAACCTTGCAAAAAATCCTGAGCAGAAGGCGGCAGTGCTAAAAGATCTGTCTCTTGTCAAAAAAGCCTTTCTGGAAACAGCCCGCTATAACCAGCCCACCAATATGTTATGCCGGAAAGCCATTGCTGACTTTGAAGTGAACGGCGCGCAAATCAAGGCTGGGCAACCACTGCTTTATATTTATGCATCGGCTGAACGCGATGAAAACGAATACGAGAATGCCGACAAGTTTGATATGTATCGCCAGCCCACAAAGCGCACCTTGATGTTTGGTCACGGTGGTCACAAGTGCCTGGGTATGCATGTGGGCGTGATGATGGGTGTCATTATTCTTGAAGAATTGCTCAAGGCCATCGGTGATTATGAGCTGGTAGAGGAGGAGTGTGAGCCGCTTTACGGTGAACATTTGTCCGGTTGGGGGAAGGTAACCATTACCTTTGCGCCAACAAGCCTCAAAGACTAAGCAGAACAGAAGGAAGCGTGTTATGAAAGTAAGATCTCTCGGTTACATCGGGTTTGGTGCGCCAGACCCTAAACAATGGCTGGATTATGGTGTCAATATCATCGGCGCCATGCCGGCACGCGCTTATCCCGGTGAAGATTGGGGTATGCCCATGGACCCGACCTCTGGCCCTGCCAGTGCTGGTTCCGGAGTGGCACCGGATGGCTCGGTATATCTGAAGCTGGATGAGCGCCAGTGGCGGATAGGCATTCATCCCAGTGAGGATAATGCCGGAATCATGTACATGGGTTTTGAAATGGCTTGCTATCAGGATCTTGAAGAAGCTGTTAAAGAGCTGAAAGAGGGTGGCGTTCCTGCAAGAATGGGAACGGCCGAAGAAGCCCGGAACAGGTCTGTGACCGGTATCGCCATTTCGGAAGACCCGGCAGGAAATCCACTCGAATTTTTCTACGGACCCACCAAGGACTACAAGTTTGTATCGCCTTACAATGTGGAGTTCCAGACGGGTTCACTGGGTTTGGGGCATGTCAATCTTTTCGTCAAGGATCTGAAGGCGTGCGAAGACTTTTATACTTGGGTTCTGGGTTTCAAGCTGAGTGATTACATCAAGTTTGGGCCGGATTTATCGGCGAATTTCTATCATTGCAACCCGCGTCACCATACATTGGGTTTGACGCATGTAGGCCCCGTTAACGGCATCCATCACATGATGCTTGAAATGAAGAATATTGATCAGGTGGCTCAATGTCTGGAGCGTGTCGAAGCTGCTGGTATCAAAGTAACATCAACACTTGGTCGTCATACCAACGACAACATGCTGTCTTTCTACATGAGCAGCCCTTTTGGTTTTGAGGTTGAAATTGGTTGTGAAGGTTTGTTGGTAGACGAAAGCTGGTTGCCGAGTGAATTCTGCGAAGGTGATGTGTGGGGTCATAAAGGCCTTGACCCGGAGACCATTACCGAGTCGGCTCAGCAGATCAAACAAAAAGACTGATGTTTTTTCGGGCTGTTAAGAGAAGCGCCTTCGGGCGCTTTTTTTATTGCCTTTTCTTGAAGCTTGTTGGGCGCGTGTAAAAAAATATTTTAAAAGGTAAATGATGCTTGTCTAAATTCCCGTTAATACAAACGGATTTTAGTTATTCTTTTCTAATCATGTTCTCTAGTATTCGCTGCTCAATAATTTCAGGTTAAGGAACGCCATGATGAAAAAATTGTTTGCTGTATTCTGTTTGTCATTTTTACCCCTTCTTTTATCCAATCCCGCTAACGCACAAACCTATTATATTCTCGGCATCTATATGCCTTGTGGTCAGACCGGTTATGTTGTTGATGCCGAGCATCGAGCAAATGGGGGCACTGTTTCCTGGAGCGCCTGGGGTTGCCAGAATAATCTGCATTACGAATCTATCCCCGTTAATTCGACTAATGTGGGCTTGAAGGCCTGGGCTGTTGCGGGAGAAACGATTTTTGATTTCAGCTACGGTACGCTCGATGGCAACAAATGCTATCAGGTCGGTGGTACAACACTGAACACCTGGTACAACATTGTCGATTGCGCTAACTGGGGCTTTACTGAAGATGCCGATGCCGACGGTGTCAAAAACCATCTGGATAACTGTCCTGAAATTGCGAACAGTGGACAGGAAAATAACGACGGTGATGCTGAAGGAGATGCCTGCGATCTGGATGATGATAATGATGGTGTTCCCGATTCAAGCGATGATTTTCCGTTTGATGCTACCGAGTCTGTGGATACTGATAATGATGGTATCGGAAACAATGCAGATCTGAATGATGACAACGATGGCATTAGTGATCTTGATGAAATTGCCTGTGGTTCTGACCCGCTTGATCCGGCTTCAATTTGTCTGATTGCCTCTGCGGGAGAAAGTGATTTTGATGCTGACTTTGATGATGACATATTGGTTCGCAATGTTAATTCCAATGTATGGCGATTGTTTTCCTTTCAGTCAGGTGCTGTAGACAGTAATACCATCTTTGCCGCAACCAATGATGGCCAGCGCATTCATCAAGCAAACCTCGATGTGGATGGTGATGGCGATAAGGATGTGATTACCCGTCGCAGCACTGACGGGCAGTGGAAGTTGATTATTGTCGAAGCGGGTGAAGCGACACCGCCACCAGCAGTATTTATCAATCTTTATACCGGTTCAGACTGGGATTTCGTGGCTGCATTTGATGCTGATGCTGATTCGGACGATGATGTGCTTATGCGCAATAATATAACGGGTATATGGCGTTTGTTCACGATTCAATCGGGGGCTGTTGTTGCAAATTCTGCATTCAATTTGTGGTCAAGTACAAGCTATTCGTTTGCAGGTATGGGTGATTTTGATGGGGATATTGATGACGATATTCTCTTGAGAGGTGCAGACGGCAAATATCGTTTGTTTGTTGTGGAAGCCGGTGCTGTGGTTTCAAGTTACGGGCTGCCTCAACTATTTGCTTCTTCTGATTACCAGTTTCAGGTGGCCAGTGATTTTGATGGCGATGGCGATGATGATATTTTGATCAGAAATACGCTTCTTGGTACATGGCGAATTTTTGATGTTCAGTCAGCCACAGTGGTCGGTAGTCATGTGCTCGATCTGTTTTCAAGTATCGCGTGGTCTTTTGAAACAGAAGGTGATTTTGATGGTGATGGAGATGCTGATCTTTTGTTAAGACATACGAGTGGAAACTGGCAGATCTTTACCATTGATGCAGCCAATGTGACAGGAAACGCTGCTGTGAGTCTGTACAGTGGTACAGATTGGCAAATTCAGCGTTAGTCCGGCCTTTTAAAAAAGCGCCGATCGGCGCTTTTTTTTGATCTTTACCTTGTACAAAAGTTCGGGAAGACAGGGGTGAGTGTTGTGAATTGAATGAAGGATAGCTCAGGCGCATTTCAGATAGCGGGCTGCTTGATGTAAGTCAACAAGAATTTCCCCCGAGGCATTACTCTAGCAACTTCACGAAGCCTCAGATGAGAAATTGCCGAGAAGCATGGATATGCTGGTCACAAAAACATTCAAAAGCGACCCTGTATTGCTGAAGAAGTATGATGTCAGTGGTCCGCGTTATACCTCTTATCCGACTGCTGCACAATTTACCGATACTTTCAATGAGCAGGATTATCTGCAGGCATTGAATAATGATGTCAGTTCGAAAGCCCCCTTGTCATTGTACATCCACCTGCCATTTTGCCGATCCATTTGTTACTACTGTGCCTGTAATAAAATCGTAACAAAAGACAAAACGGTTGTTCGTCATTATCTGGACTACCTGCGCAAGGAGATGGCACTGATTCGCTTGCAGCTTGATGTCTACCAACGCCCGGTAACCCAATTGCACTGGGGAGGCGGTACGCCGACATTTCTCGATGAAGCCGAGATGACCGAGTTGATGCATCATACAGCCAGCTATTTTACGCTGGAGACGCAGCAGGGTCGTGACTACTCTATTGAAATTGATCCTCGAACAGTTAATCATCAGACCATTGATTTGTTGAGAGGTCTTGGCTTTAACCGCGTCAGTCTGGGTGTTCAGGATGTCAATAAAACGGTTCAAAAAGCCATCAATCGCGTTCAGGATATTGATGAGCTGACCGATCTGGTCGCCTATATCAGAACACGGTCTTTTCGCTCTTTGAATTTTGACCTGATTTACGGCTTGCCTTTTCAAACAGAAATCACCATGAACCAGACACTGGATAAAGTGATTGAACTTTCACCCGATCGTATCAGCTGTTACAACTACGCGCATTTGCCAGAACGATTTACTTCACAGCGTGCGATCGACCGGCATACGCTGCCTAATGCCGACCAGAAAGTGGGTATGCTTGCATTGATCATCCGGCGCTTCACTGAAGCGGGTTATGTGTACATTGGCATGGATCATTTTGTGAAACCGGACGATTCTTTGGCGATTGCCCGGCAGGACGGCACCTTGTGCAGAAACTTTCAGGGGTATTCGATTGCAAAAGCCACGGATTTGGTCGGCATGGGGGTTTCATCGATCAGCAGTTTTGACAGGGTGTATGCACAAAACCATCGGACACTTGAGCACTATTATCAGGCGCTGGATGCCAGCCAGTTACCTGTTGCCCATGGTTTGATGTTGACAGATGAGGATGTGCTGAGAAGAACGGTCATCCAGCGACTGAGTTGTTACCGCGAATTGAATATACCTGAGCTTGAGGGCGCTTTCTCAATTGATTTCAAGTTGCATTTTTCCAAAGCAATTTCTCAGCTAGAGCCCCTGATTGAAGACGACATTATTGAGCTTTCCCAAAATTCACTTGCCGTTACTGACAAGGGTTTTCCATTTCTTCGCAATATTTGTATGGCATTCGATCAGTATCTCGAAGAATCCAGACAAAAAGGTTACACATACTCCAAAACCTTGTGATTAACACGCTGCAAAAATAAATTTGACACCCTGAATTGCATGGGTTTTTGCCAGTCTGTTGTTCTGTGTCCAATCAGGGTTCGGATTTTTTGTTTTGCTTGCTTCATTGTACTGCTGCTATTGCATAGCGCCCCTATCTTGTAGAAAATGGGTACTTGTCGTATCCATTTGATTCAGGTCAGGAAACAAACATGCCAGGCAATAGCATGAAGATTAGCGAAGAACCCAAAGTTGCTCGCGCAAGATGTCACACAAACCCGAATGTCAGTTGTTCGGATTGTCGGCTTGGAGCCCTTTGTTTGCCGATTGCACTCAGTACCGAAGAGGTTGATCAACTGGATGAGATCGTAAAGAGGGGTCGCCCTTTACAGAAAGGAGATCATCTTTTTCGTGAAAGTGACGAATTCCATTCTGTCTACGCTGTGCGTTCTGGCAGCTTCAAGGCCTATTCCATTACCGACAGTGGCGAGGTTCAGGTAACGGGTTTTTACTTGCCCGGGGAAATTCTGGGTATGGACGGTATCAGTAGCCGACACCATTGTGCGTCAGCAGTCGCTCTAGAAGTATCCAGCGTTTGTGAAATACCCTTTGAAAGACTTGAAGGTTTGGCAACCAAATTGCCATCCCTGCAGCACCACTTTTTTCGTATCATGGGCAAGGAAATCATAAAAGACCAACAAATGCTGACGCTGTTGGGGTGCAATTCGGCTGACGAGAGGTTGTCGTCACTCCTGTTGAGTATTTCTGCAAGAAACAGCAGTCGTCACCTATCGGCAACGAAGTTTCGCCTGGCCATGACCCGTTCCGATATCGGAAATTATCTGGGTATCACGGTAGAAACTGTCAGCCGTTCATTTGGTCGTCTGCAAAAGAATAATGTGCTCAAGGTGACCAATAAGGAAATCGAGATTCTTGATATGGATGCACTGAAAAAGGCGGCCAATGTGAATCAGGACAAGTAATTATCCGGGCCTGGTTTTACAAAGAGTATAAATTGTTAACCCCCCTCTGTTTGCCTTCAGTAAAATGTCGTAGACACTGTCGACATTATCGCTTCGTTGACGCGAATCAATGTTTGCAAACCGTTAATCCGTAACTATACCCCTTCAATATCGATACATCAGACAATTCTGTCATTGCTTGAGGAGTAAGTTATGGCGCAGGCTGTAAAAGCTACATTCGACCTATCCTATAAAGATCAACCTGACGCACAAAATCTGGATCATATTCCCGGCGAATATGGTATGCCGGTTCTCGGTAAAACCTATGAAATCCTGACTGATTTACATGCACTTGTGCATGAGCATTATGTGCGTTTTGGCGAGGTTTCCCGTGTCAATCTGGGTGGTCAAAGAGGTTTATTGGTGATGGGGCCCGAAAACCTGAAGCAGATTTACCTTGATCCGGAAAGGAACTTCTCTACAGAAATGGGTTACGCAGAGCGTCTGGGTCGTTTTTATAAAGGTGGTTTATTACTCAGGGATTTTGATGAGCACCGTATGCAGCGCAGGATTTTTCAGTCGGCTTTCAAAAATAATGCCATGAAAGGTTATGTCGATGTTATCAATCCGCTTTTCAAAAAGTATATTGCGGAGTGGAGTCCTTACGAATTTACTTTCTTTCCGCACATAAAAAAATCATTGTTGCGCTCAGTGGCGAAGGTATTTATTGATCTTGATGACATCGGTCCCGAGGCTGAAAAGCTTAATGATGCTTTTATCGCAACAACAGATGGTTTGACTGCAATTGTTCGTAAGGATATTCCTTTGCCCTGGTTGAAGTATCACAAGGGGCAACAGGGTAAACGCTTTATTCATGATTATGTGAAAAGTCTGATCGAGATGAAGCGTAAGGAGCCGGGTAGCGACATTCTGTCATTCATGTGTCATGAGAAAACGGAAGAGGGCGATCTGTTTTCCTATGATGATATTGTTCAGCATGTGTCATTCCTGCTTTTTGGTGCTCATGATACAACCACAAGTGCATTGACCCATATGGTTTATCGTCTCGCTGTGCATCAGGATTGGCAAGAAAAACTGCGTGATGCCTGTGTGTCGATGGGTAAGGAATTCATGGACTATGACGATATCAACAATATGCAGATTCTGGATGATATTTTCCATGAGACATTGCGTTTACACCCTTCCGTGGAGTTGATGACGCGCAGAACGGTTCGCGAATGTGAAATTGGTGGGCATCGTGTACCTGCTAACACGATGATCTTTATTCCTCCCTGTTATAACCACAAAATGGATAAATACTGGAAAGACCCGGAAAAATTTGACCCGGATCGTTTTTCACCAGAGCGATCAGAGCAAAAAGGTCATCCTTTCCTTTATGTGCCGTTTGGTGGGGGGCCGCACAAATGTATCGGTATGCATTTCGCCGCCATGCAGGCGAAACTGTTTATGTTCCAGTTTGTACAAAAATACCGATTCAGGGCGCCCGATAATTATTATCCGAAATTACAACATGTACCCATGCCAAAACCGGCTGATGACTTGCCATTGGTACTCGAAAAAATCCAATAGGGTGTTAATCTTGATAACGCGAAAAGGCCGGCAACATTGTCGGCCTTTTCGTTTTCGTGAAACAGTTTTTTGACTTTAATCAAAGCCGATATTTCCGAGATTTGATAATTTTTCGATTCCGGATGTTTTCTATAAAAAAGGGGGAGAGTATGACCAAGGATAATAGTGTTGAAGATGCGCCTGTAGTAAAGCAAATGGCGATGGTGTTGGTCGGGTTTGCGGTTATGACAGCAGTAATTGCGGTGGTAATCAATATCGTGGTCGTCTGATTAAAAGCGCAAAGATGAGCAAAACCGGCTTCGGCCGGTTTTTTTGTGCAGTTTTGATTGTCTGTTTGAATCTTTAGCGATACAGCTTACAAGTCAAGATCGGCACCGGCAGCGTTTGCTAGAAGTTGCTCGATGGTCTTGCAGCCGGGTATCACTGTGCTGATTCTCGGTTGTTTGAGGCACCAGGCAATTGCCCAGCTGGCTGCATCTATTCCGTCCGGTTTTTCTTTCAGTGCATCAAGTGCCGCAGCAATTTCAGCATCAAGCCCTTCCTCCGGTCGTTTTGAACGAATGTCACTGTCAATAAAACGCGCGCCCGGTTGATATTTGCCACTCAGAAAACCGCTGGCAAGCGGAACGCGTGCGATCACACCGAGGTTCTGATTGTCGGCAACCGGCAACACGGTTTCCTCTGCCTTGCGTTTTACTGCGTTATAAATGGTTTGTATCACGCTAATGCCGTAGTCGGTTGATTTTTGAACCTGATAGAGCATGCTTGGCTGACCGATGGAATTACCCAGAAATCGAACCTTTCCTGCCTGGACCTGTTTTTCGAGCATGGTCCAGAGCTCCTGATTATCAAATTCTTCTCGTCCCGCGGAATGCAGCTGGTAAATATCGATGTAGTCTGTTTTGAGTGCACGCAGAGAAGCCTCAAGTTGTACCAGCACTTGTTCGGGTTTGTAATTATCCTCTTTGGGCAAGCCATTGCCCCAGTTGTGCCCAAACTTGGTGGCAACGATCCACTGGTCTCTTTGGCCGCGTATCGCCTCACCGATCAGCATTTCTGATAGATGATCACCATAACACTCGGCGGTATCGATGAAGTTGATACCCAGTTCGCTACCTTTTGAAAGCAGGTCATTCACTTCCTGCTGTGTGAAATCCTTTCCCCAGGCACCACCCAATTGCCACGAGCCTATGCCGACAGAGGATACACTGAGGCCGGTTTTTCCGAGGAGTCGATAGCGCATTTTGATGACCTGATTGTCTGTTTGATTGACGCTAGCATATCAATAGTCTCCCAAGAATCCTACGGAACCGTTTTATGTAATTTGGCTCAAGGTTGTCATCAATCAGGTCTGCCCCCTAGTCGAATCAGGTTTGTTGATGGGCTATGATAGGCAGGTTTTGAGAATTTAATAGGGAGTTCAGCAATGCCTTCTTTTGATGTGGTTTCAGAAATTGATATGCACCAATTAACCAATGCGGTGGATCAGGCCAATCGTGTGGTGGGCACCCGTTTTGATTTCAAGGGTGTTGATGCATCTTTCACGAAAGAAGAGAACAAGGTCACACTGGTTGCTGATGCCGATTTCCAGATCACACAAATGCTGGATATTCTCAAAGGCACGGTGCATAAATGTGGCATTGATATCGCTTGTATTGAAGAGGGGGAAATCACGCTTTCCGGCAAGCAGGCAAAGATGGTTGCCGAGTTCCGTCATGGTATTGATGCCGACCTGGCGAGGAAAATCGTCAAGATGATCAAGGAGAAAAAGCTCAAGGTACAGGCCTCGATTCAGGGCGATCAGGTGAGGGTGACAGGCAAGAAAAGGGATGATTTGCAGGAGGTGATCGCGTTTCTGAAAGCGAGCGATATTACGCTCCCGCTTCAGTATCAGAATTTTCGCGATTAAGCGCGCGCTTTGCTCAAAAAAACCGGGCTCGATTTGCCCGGTTTTTTATCTGTGCTGAAAAATTACTGGCCGCGCCACTTTACGGTGTAGAGGTCGTGTCTTCGGTCCTTGAGGTTTTGTACCGTGCCGCTGTTGCGTGCAATGGTAAGTGTCTCCGGCCTCAAAT
>JAGRJA010000249.1 GCA_020443005.1 Pseudomonadales bacterium | reverse complement strand
CCCAGAAGCCACTGCTGCCAACCACCGGCATCACTCAGAAAACTGAAGGCGGCACCCCTGTTATAAAGCAGGGTCATATTCAGACCGGGAATTACCGCGACGGGCTGGTTGTAGCTTAATAGCGATTCGGCCAGCTGCTTGCTGTACTGATCGAGCAGAAACAGCAAAACAACGACGGTATAACAAATGACCGCGCGCTTCACAACCCGAAACCCGGCAATGGTGTATATCCCGGATAATCAGGCATAAAGACGCTCTTCACCGCCACCCTCGATATTCGCGATACAACGATGGCACAGTGTCGGGTGTTGTTCGTCCTTGCCAACTTCCTCCCGGTGGTGCCAACAGCGTTCACATTTCTGGTAGGCAGAGTGATTCACTGCCACCCGCAAGCCCTTGATGCCTGTAGCCTGCCCTTTTTCTTGATTTAGATCGAGCAGACTGGCGCCACAGGTGATCAACACAAATCGCAGTTCGTCGCCGAGCTTTTCGAGCAGGCTTTTCTCGGCTTGCGCACAGTAAATCTCGACCTCCGCCTGCAGGGAGCCCTTGATGTGCCCGTCTTTACGCTGTGCCTCCAGCACTTTGTGTACTGCATTTTTGATCTGCATGACCTGTTGCCAGTAAGCCTGATCCATCCCCTGTCTTTCGGCAAGAAATTCGGGAAAGGCATACCACTGGTCAATGAACACAGTATCGCCTCGCTTGCCCGGAATAAACTGCCATAACTCATCGGCAGTAAAACTCAGAATGGGAGCGAGCCAACGCGTGAATGCCTCGATAATATGATAGAGCGCTGTCTGTGTTGAGCGTCTGGGCAAGCTGTCGGCCTGAGTGGTGTATTGCCGATCCTTGATGATATCGAGGTAAAAACCACCCATATCCACCACACAGAAATTGTGGAGTTTCTGGTAGATCTGGTGAAATTGATAGCTTTCATACAGCGCGAGGATTTCCTGCTGCAAGACAGCGGCCCGCTCAACTGCCCAGCGGTCGAGTGACAGCAAGTCATCGGCGGCAACAAGATGCTGCTCAGGATCAAAACCATTGAGATTTGACAGAAAAAAGCGGGCTGTATTGCGAATGCGCCGGTAGGAATCAGCTGTTCGCTTGAGTATTTCATCCGAAACGCTCATTTCGGCACTGAAATCGGATGACGCTGCCCATAAACGCAGAATATCGGCACCCAGATCATTCACCACTTTTTTGGGGGACACAATGTTACCCAGTGACTTGGACATCTTGCGCCCTTCTGCATCAACGGTAAAACCGTGAGTCAGAACCGCCTTGTAGGGTGCTGTGCCATTCATGGCGATGGCTGTTTTCAGGGAAGATTGAAACCAGCCACGATGCTGGTCGGAGCCTTCCAGGTAGAGGTCGGCCGGGTAGGATAATTCGGGCCTGCGACCCAGTACCGAGGCATGGGTCACACCGGAATCGAACCAGACATCCAGCGTATCGGTGACCTTGGTGTAATCTGCAGCTTCTTCACCCAGAAGTTCCGCGGCTTCCAGTTCAAACCACGCATCAATCCCGGCCTGTTCAATACGCTGCGCAACCTGCTCGATCAGCGCCGGTGTATCGGGATGCAAGGCCTGTGTCTCCTTGTGAATAAACAGGGTAATCGGCACCCCCCATGTACGCTGGCGGGAAACACACCAGTCCGGGCTTGCCTGCAGCATGGTTTCGATACGGCGCTGACCCCAGTCAGGGTGCCAGCTTACGCCTTTAACCGCTTCCAGCGCCTGCGCCAACAGGCCCTTTTCGGTCATACTGATGAACCAT
>JAGRJA010000248.1 GCA_020443005.1 Pseudomonadales bacterium | reverse complement strand
TTCACCCTGAATGGCGTAACCGCGACAGAAAGCGAGCTCAAAAATGGGGACACCCTGATTCTTGACTCCCTGCAAATCAGCGTTGTTTCAATCGTTGAGCCTGAAAATGCAGCACAGCAAGATAAGGACAACGATTTCAGCAAACACTGGTCATTGCAGGTCAGAAATGGTCGTATGGGCGGGCAACGCTTCAAAATCAATAATGATAGGCCAACCGTTATTGGCCGGGGAAAGGAAAGTGACATTATCATTCCAGACCCGCACCTTTCGAAAAAACATGCCGAAATCCGTATATTCGATCAGGCGCCAGTGGTCAAAGACCTCAATTCAGCTGTTGGCACCTACCTGAATGATGCACCTGTTCTTGAAAGCCCGCTAAAATCGGGCGATCGCTTGCGCATGGATATTTTCTCATTCCTTGTACTCGCCCCGGGTGAAGACAGCAACATAAAACCACCGTCCTCCAAACAGACTCCGCAAAAAACACCGGAAGAGCTGCTGAAAAATATCCAGTCCCTGAAAAATCAGGAATACGAGGAAAAAGAGTGGATCACCAAACCAACTTCTGTGGGCAACAGAACCCATGTTGTGCCCAACAGTGAAAAGCGCTTTGGTGTCGGCTTCTGGGTTGCTCTTGTGGTGACAACAGCCTGCATTTTCGGCTCCTTTTTCCTGCTGCACAATTTCGCCTGATTCACCGCTCCTCTTGAATGAAAACGGTTTTTCTCGACAGTGAAACGATGGGCAGTGATGCTGATTTTTCGCCATTATATTCAGCCTGCCCAGATCTTCTGCTCTACCAATACACAACACAGGACAATCTGAACCAAAGGTTATCAGACGCCAGTATTGTCATTACCAATAAAACGGTCATCGACAGGGAAACCCTTTTTCTCAACCCTCAAATCCGTTGCATTCTTGTCACAGCAACCGGAGTCAACAACATTGATATGGAAACAGCCTGCCAAAAGGGTATAAGTGTATGCAATGTTACTGCCTACGGAAGCAACGCTGTCGCCCAGCATGTTTTTTGCCTACTGCTCGCACTCAGCAACAAACTGATCAGTTATCACGAGGATGTCAGAAATGGCCTTTGGCATCAAAGCCACTCATTCTGTCTGATGAACCACCCAACCTTTGAGCTCAGTGGCAAAAGGATACTGATTGTCGGTCATGGGGAAACCGGTCGGGCGGTTGCAAAGCTAGCCGGGGCTTTTAATATGATAGTGGAGTTTGCCCTGCTGCCCGGCAGAATATACAGTCAGGCGCAACAAAGGGAACGAAAACCACTTGATGAACTGCTTGAAGAAGCGGACATTGTCACGCTGCACTGTTTGCTCAGTGATACGACACGGGAGCTGATTAATGCCCGGCGTCTGCAGAAAATGAAAAAAACGGCCTTTCTGATCAATACCGCACGCGGTGGACTTGTCGATGAAACAGCCCTTGCAGAGGCCCTGAAAAAGGGCAGGATTGCCGGCGCCGCACTTGATGTATTATCTGTCGAACCACCCGCCGAACCCCATGTCTTACTGAACCCGGCGATTACCAACCTGATCGTCACACCTCACATGGCCTGGATCACCAAAGAAGCCAGGCAACGCCTGATTTCAACAACCGCCGAAAACCTGCGTGCTTTTCTGAAAGGCAGCCCTGTCAATCTTGTGCGCATTTGACAGCGCCTTACCAGAAGTGCGCCTGGCAACCCGCCTTTTTTTCGCAACCAATACCGAATCAAGCGACAGCCATAACCTCATAGCTTGCAATCCTGTTATTTTCGACGGTCGCAACACCCAGCGCCCGTATTGAAAAATCAGGTGAAAGCACAATGTCATAACGCATGGCATTGCCGTTAATACAAACATTTTCAATGTTCATACCACCATTGGCGAGCAAACCTGAAAAGTTCTCCCGAATTGCCGCCGCGCCTTTCAATACAATTGCATCCATACCCATGGCTCTTGGCGCTTCATCATTGAATAAAGCATCATCTGCAAAAACTGAAGCCAGTTTATCCGCATCGCCCTCTCTAAGCCCTTCCACATAGACCTGTAACAACGACATAAGCTCTCCCGCTAATTAATAATGAATCAGTGAATTCCCTGTTCGGTATATTTTTTGCCGGTACTTTCTGCCCCATCCACGATCAGGTTTTGTGCCGTCACATAGGCTGCCTCATCAGAACAGAGAAACAAGGCGCCTCGAGCAATATCGAGTGGAGTACCGGCACGGTTCATCGGCAAGATGGCCGCCATGCCTGAAGCAATTTGCTTGGTTGTCTCAGCATCCACACCCAATGCATTCCCGATCAACGGCGTATATACACCACCGGGGGAAATACAGTTAACCCGAATATTCATTTCCGCAAGCTCCAGAGCAAATGTTTTTGAAAGCTGCAACACGGCGGCCTTGGCTCCCTGGTAAACATGAGGGCCATAACCCGGTGTAGTTGCCGAAATACTGGCGGTGTTGAGAATGACACCACCCCCCTGCTCTTTCATAACAGGCGTAGCATGCTTCATTCCCAGAAACACACTCTTGACCAGCAGTTTGAAAGTAAAGTCAAACGCATCCTCATCGATTTCCAGCAGGGAACCGCGAACGCCAAAGGCACCGGCATTATTGTGCATTATATCCAGTCGTCCGAACTCACTGACAGCAAAATCGACCAGTGCTTTCACCTCATCCGTGTTAGTCACATCTGTTTTTTTGAAGCGAACATTCTCACCCAGTTCCGATGCAGCATCGATACCAGCCCCTTCATTGATATCGGCGATGACAACCCTGGCACCTTCCTCAACAAAAAGCTCTGCCACGCCACGACCAATCCCGCTGGCTGCGCCCGTGATAATCGCTACTTTTCCATCCAGTCTTCCCAAACCCATAATCAAACCTCAACTTTTCGCTATGAACAATTTTCGACGGTGACTTTAATAAAAATGGCGATGCTATCATATCCGCATAAATACAAAAGGTTTGAGCATCATTCGGCACCACACATTACGAAAGAGACATATCACCCCTGACAAATGCTATGATTGCGCTTTTTCCGGAATTTGACCATGACACTTGCCAAACGCATTATTCCCTGCCTTGATGTCGACCGGGGCCGAGTCGTGAAGGGCGTTCAATTTGTTGATATTCGGGATGCCGGCGACCCGGTAGAAGTTGCCAAACGCTATAACGAGGAAGGTGCCGATGAAATCACTTTTCTCGATATCACTGCCAGCCATGAACAACGCGATACCACTTATCATACCGTTGAAAAAATGGCGAGCGAAGTATTCATTCCGCTAACAGTGGGTGGCGGTGTGCGTACTATTGATGACATCCGAAACCTGCTCAATGCCGGTGCAGACAAGGTCAGCATCAATACCGCCGCCATTCACAACCCGGAATTCGTACAACAGGCTGCTGAACGCTTTGGCTCGCAATGTATTGTCGTTGCCATTGATGCCAAACAGGTTGAATCAAATACGGATATCGCTCCGCGGTGGAAAATCTTTACCCATGGAGGCAGAAAACCTACCGGTATTGATGCGATTGACTGGGCTGTCAAAATGGAGAAGCTTGGCGCCGGCGAAATTCTTCTCACCAGCATGGACAGGGACGGCACTAAAAACGGCTTTGATCTCGGCATCACTCGCGCCATTAGCGATGCAGTGAACATTCCGGTTATTGCATCAGGCGGCGTTGGCAAACTTGAACATTTGGCAGAGGGCGTTTTACAAGGTCATGCTGATGCTGTTCTGGCTGCAAGCATCTTTCACTTTGGCGAGTTCTCAATCAGGGAAGCCAAACTGCACATGGCAGGGCAAGGCATAGAGATGCGTTTGTAAAAACGCCTGCAAGGTCAAATACAGGCGCAAGACTTTTGCATTGTCTGTGTTGTAAACAGGTTAAAACGAAAACAACCCGAGGGCAGGGATAAAGGAGTTATTTCTTGCCCGAAAGGGAGTCGAGAAGCTCCGGGTCTGCGTCTACAGCAAAACCGACATATTCACTGGCACCCTTCTCGGCCAAATCCTTGCTATCGAACGGGCCAATCTCAACCCCTTCACGAGTCGTAAAGTACCAGTAATCACCGTTCTTGAAAGTTCGGTCTTTTCTCTTGTGTGGTACTTGCTCCTCACCTGTACGGGGTTTGTCTCCACTCATGCCCATCTCCCTTCATAAATTTTTGAGCTGTTTAAGATATAACCTAAAACCTTTGCTGTCTATAGCCGTCTGGTCTCAATAAACCGAGTGAGCCTATTGCGACAACTTGTTGTTTGACTTCGTCATTAACGACACAGCTCTCAGAATATTGAACGCCTCATAAAGCTGGTTATCTGTTTCAATATTCACAGCACTTTCTGCCAGCGATTCTTTGCTTTGCTTATCCGCCTCATGTTTAGTCTGGTTTTCAAGATGTCCCTGCAAGGACGCTTCTGAATACCCCTTCTCTTCAGCCTGCTGAAGTTGTATCCGGGCAAGCTCGACCACGATATCAGGCTCAATACCTTCTGCCTGTATGGAGCGCCCTGAAGGCGTGTAATAACGGGAGGTTGTCAATTTGATAGCCTGCGTTTCCGATACCGGTATCACAGTTTGCACAGAGCCCTTTCCGAAACTGCGGGTCCCAATCAGTATGGCGCGATGATGATCCTGCAAGGCGCCTGCAACAATCTCGGAAGCCGAAGCGGAACCACTGTTAATCAGAACGACAACGGGAGAACCCTTCAGCAGATCACCCTTCTCGGCAGAATAGCT
>JAGRJA010000247.1 GCA_020443005.1 Pseudomonadales bacterium | reverse complement strand
TTCTGACGGTAGCGAAGAGAGTCCCATCAGGGTTTTTGTGTAATGAAGCGATGTATCCAGCGTTTCGGCCCTGAAAAACCCTGATGGGACTCTCTTCGCTACAGAAAGAACAAAAAAGCATCTATTTGTTCTGACGGTAGCGAAGAGAGTCCCATCAGGGTTTTTGTGTAATGAAGCGATGTATCCAGCGTTTCGGCCCTGAAAAACACCCAGCCCACAAGAACGACAAGCAGGGTGTAGCAATGCCTGACGGGGCGCCATAGTCTTTGCAGTATTTTGTCGAAACCCAGCCGCTCGATTACCAGAAAGGCACCATGGATCAGACCCCAGATCACGAAGTTCCAGCTGGCGCCATGCCAAAGCCCACAGAGAAAGAACACCAGGCATAAATTGAAATAAATTCGCCAGGGGGCTACGCGACTGCCACCGAGGGGTATGTAAAGGTAATCCCGAAACCAGCTTGAGAGCGAAATGTGCCATCGTCGCCAGAATTCCTGAACAGAGGCTGATATATAGGGGTAGTTAAAGTTTTCCAGAAAGCGGAAGCCAAACATACGCCCAAGTCCGATAGCCATATCAGAATAAGCCGAGAAATCAAAATAGATTTGCAGCGCATAGCAAATAATTCCAAGCCATGCTACAGGCGTGGAGAGCTCGTTACCTGATAGTGCAAAAATCTGGTCAGCGACTTCACCCAGGGTGTTGGCAATCAGCATTTTTTTGGCAAGGCCCAGAATAAAGCGTCGCATACCACTGAAGAAAAGGTTGTAAGCGCTTTCCCTGTCGTTGATTTGCAGCGCCACATCATGGTAGCGCACAATTGGGCCAGCGATTAATTGGGGGAACAGTGCGATATACAGTGCAATGTTGAAGGGGTTTTTTTGTACAGGCGCTTCGTTACGATAAACATCAATAACATAACTCATGGCCTGAAAAGTAAAGAATGATATGCCGAGAGGAAGATGAACACTGCCGATGGTGATAACCGGCATATCAGTGAATTCAAGAAGCAGGTTGAGGTTGTCAGCAATAAAGTTTGCATACTTGAAGAAACACAGGCTTAGCAGATTTGTTGATACGGCAAAAACCAGCAGCGACCGGGCCAGGGGTTGCCGGCTTCGAAAATAACAGATCAAGAGACCAAAAACATAATGGACGGTGATCGAGGCAATCATCAACAATACATAAAAAACTTCACCCCAGGCATAAAAAACCAAACTGGCGAACAGAAGAAAGGCATTGCGGAAATCAATGCCGCTGTATCTTTTCAGTGGG
Organism: Pseudomonadales bacterium; assembly: GCA_020443005.1. Classification (GTDB taxonomy): domain Bacteria; phylum Pseudomonadota; class Gammaproteobacteria; order Pseudomonadales; family UBA7239; genus JAGRJA01. The sequence goes on along the minus strand of JAGRJA010000247.1, from coordinate 1,802 downwards.
CAGGCAATTCCGTAATAAGCCAACAGGCAGGCTGGCAGGAAAAGAAAGATGAAAGTTGAGCTACTGAACAGCATTGTCTTCTGTTATGGCCTTGGGAATGTGTTTTAACCGCGGCTGCGGTTGCCATTATAGAGCAAATCAGCTTTCTTTATAGGGATCGATCTAATGTTTAAGCGTACGGCAGCAGAAAAATTGCTGATAGGGCTTTTCCTGTTGCTTGTTTTCGGGCCGCTTTTGTTGTGGCTGGTTTCTGATGACCGCAAGCTCTCTGAAATGGAAAACCGTTATCGCACCTTTGCCGATATTGAATCGGCCCGACAACAGTTTTCGAGTCATTCACAAGCTGCTGAAAGTCTGTTGCCCTTCGCGCGAGCCCGGCACCTGAACTATACGCCGCCAGGTAAGTCAAAAGCGGCCGTGCTGAACAAACCCTCTTTCAGGGCGGAGCTTTCCTTTTATCTGCAGGGTGATACAGTGAATAGTGCTCACAGTATTCGTCTGGTTCTTGATTCCCTGACGACTGCACGGTTTGAACTCGGCGTCTCATCCGATAACGGAAAAAGTGAAACCCTGAATGACATTCCGCTCAAGAAAGGTCTGAATACGCTTTATTTTACACTTCCCGCGCATTCGACAGCCTTTAATCTCGTTCGTTGGGAAGGCGCAAAAGAAATCAGGATAGTCTCTGCAGACATGTTAAGGCACCCTATAACGGAAAAGGTACGGAAATGAAAAGGCGTGATTTTGTAAAAAGTCTGGGTATGACTTCTCTGGCGGCGAGCGGGGTGTTATCGGGCTGTGACAGGTTGGCTGCACCCTTGCCGCTTGAGCCTTATAAGCCGGGCTTTACACCGAATATTCTCTTTATTTCGGTAGATGACCTGAATGACTGGGTAGGGTGTCTGGGGGGCTATGAAGGTGTTCATACACCCAACATTGATCGCCTTGCGTCGCAAAGCCAGTTGTTTACCAACGCGCATTGCCCGGCACCAATTTGCAACCCTTCACGCACCGCTACCATGTTCGGGTTAAATCCCTTCTCAACGGGCATCTATTTCAACGAACATCAGATGCGCTTGAGCCAGCGTTTGCGAAATGCCCCGACCTTGCAGCAATACCTGATGAAATACGGTTACCTTTCAACCGGCAGCGGCAAAATATACCATCGCTATGACCCCGGTTCATGGACCTCTCATTATCCGGAGAGAAAAACCAGGTTTGATGAAGAATATCATGTTGATAAATCGCTGTTGCCGTACCCTGAAAATCACCTTTTCAACTGGTATGCGCTTGAGAATTTTGATGAATCCCTTATGTCGGATAGCAAAACCGCGCACTGGGTGGCAGAACAGTTAGCGCAACCCTTTACCCAGCCTACCTTCCTTGCCTGCGGCATTTATTTGCCGCATTTGCCCTGGATTTTGCCGAAAGCATATTTTGATTTGTATCCCCTGGAATCAATCAGCTTGCCGATGATTAAGGAAGATGACCTGGATGACATACCTGAAGAGGGTCGCAAACTGGCTTATGTGAACCGGCATAAACGGCTGGTAAAAGATCATAACTGGAAAAAAGCCATACAGGCTTATCTTGCGTCCATTACTTTTATGGATGCCCAGGTTGGCAAAGTGCTGGACGCGCTGGAACATGGCCCCAATAAAGAGAATACCATGGTGGTTTTGTGGTCAGATCATGGTTGGCATCTGGGTGAAAAATTACACTGGAGCAAATATACCCTCTGGGAAGAGGCCACGCGCATCCCTTTGATTTTCAAAGTGCCCGGTTTAACCAAGGCCGGTACG
>JAGRJA010000246.1 GCA_020443005.1 Pseudomonadales bacterium | reverse complement strand
TTCCGATCTAAACTGGAAAAACAGCATCGTCTGGCACTGCAGAATGGCTGAGCCACCTTCCGGGGAGAATACCTGATCATGTCCAGACGCCAGCCTTCAGAGACACCCTTGCGAATTATTTTTGCCGGCACGCCCACTTTTGCCGCCGCTCAACTGCAAGTATTGATCGATAGCCGACACACCGTTGTTGCCGTATACACCCAACCGGACAGGCCTGCCGGTCGAGGAAAAAAACAGATGCCGGGCCCGGTTAAACAACTGGCTGAAGCGCATCATTTACCGGTTTACCAACCGCTCTCTCTCAAAGATGAAGAGGCCCAGACCCTACTTGACCAACATCAGGCCGACATCATGATCGTTGTCGCCTACGGCATGCTGCTTCCCAAAGCCGTTCTCGACATGCCGAAGCTCGGCTGTATCAACATACATGCCTCGCTATTGCCCCGCTGGCGCGGAGCCGCCCCGATTCAGCGTGCCATTGAAGCCGGGGATGTGGAAACCGGTATTACTTTCATGCAAATGGATGAAGGGCTGGATACGGGCGATATGCTCAAGAAGATTCCCTGCCAGATTGAACCCGATGAGACGGCTGCAAGTCTGCATGACAAACTCGCCACCCTGGCGAAAAAGACGCTACTGACACTGATCGACGAGCTTGCTTCCGGCTCGATCAATCGAGTGAAGCAGGACAATGCTCTTGGTTGCTACGCTGAAAAAATCAATAAATCCGAAGCTGTCATAGACTGGTCGCTCGATGCCGCCATTATCGAGCGGAAAGTACGGGCTTTTAACCCCTTCCCGATTTGTTTTTCCGAAATGGAAGGCACTGGACGCATCCGTGTCTGGGAAGCGGCCGTGTCGCGAAAAACCGACGACACACCCCCTTCCGTGATTTTCAAGGTCGATAGCACCGGTATCCAGGTCGCCTGTGGCAAGGATGCACTGGTCATAAAACAGCTTCAACTGCCCGGAAAACGGCCAATCACCGCAAAAGATGCGTTAAACAGTTATGCCGACATCTTTTTACCGGGCAAACGATTTACATGAAAAACGATTGCCGCGCTGAAGTGGCCAGATTACTGGTTTCCGTTAGCCAGCAGGGGCAATCCCTCAACAACCTGTTAGCTGCAGCTACTGAAAATGTACGGGAAGAAGACCGGTCTTTGTTCAAAATGCTCTGTTTTGGCAGCTTGCGTTTTTATCACCGCTATCTGGCTTGCCTGAATACACTTCTGGAAAAACCCCTGAAAAAAAAGGACAGCGACCTGCTGCACCTTTTGATCATCGGTTGTTACCAGCTTGAATTTACCCGCATCCCGGCCTATGCAGCCATTAACAGTTGTGTAGAGGCCAGCCGGGCTCTTGGCAAGGGTTGGGCGAAAGGCCTGGTCAATGCTGTTTTGAGGAACTTCCAGCGTCAAACCGACAAGCTGGATAAAAAACTGGAAGACAACCCGGTTTTCCGCTATTCCCATCCGGAGTGGATAATACGACAACTGAAGAATGACTGGCCTGCAAATTACACGCAGGTTCTTGAAGCCAATAATGTTGCGGGCCCAATGACCCTCAGGGTGAACGCCTTGCAAGCAACCAGGCCAGCGTATTTACAGCTGCTGGAAGCTGCCGGCATCAAGGCCAGGGCAACACAATTCAGCGACTGGGGCATCCAGCTTGAAAACGGTGTTGATGTTCACGCCCTGCCCGGCTTCGCCAGGGGTATGATCAGCGTTCAGGACGAGGCAGCACAGTTGGCTGCTGTTTTACTGAAGACCGAAAAATCACACCGCGTGCTTGATGCCTGTTGTGCTCCCGGTGGCAAGACCGGCCACTTGCTTGAAACAGGCGTCAGCCCCGGGCACTTGTTGGCCATTGATAGCGACAAGGATCGCCTCTCCTCGGTCCAATCCAATCTGGACAGACTGGGCTTTGATTCAGCCCGGCTCATTCACGCCGATGCGACCAATACCGACAAATGGTGGGACGGGCAAATGTTTGACCGTATCCTGCTTGATGCACCGTGTTCAGCCAGTGGTGTTATTCGACGCCACCCTGACATAAAATTGCTACGCAAGGAAAAGGATATAACAACGCTTTCCAACAGACAGAGCGCTTTACTGAAAGCGCTCTGGAAGACACTGAAACCCGGTGGAGTTTTGCTGTATGCGACCTGCTCGGTTTTCAACAAGGAAAACGATGCGGCGATTGGCGAATTCTTGCAAAAGGCTGATGACGCATTAATAGACAGTATCAATAGCGACTGGGGCTGCTCAACTGACTATGGAAAACAGCTTTTTCCTGATACGGGCAGTCACGACGGCTTTTATTATTCCCGCCTGATCAAAAGGGGTGAAAAACAGCAATGAAAATCATTATTCTCGGCGCGGGTCAGGTTGGGGGCACGCTCGCTGAACACCTGGCAAGCGAAGCCAATGATATTACCCTTGTCGATACCAATGGCGAATTACTGCACTCACTGCAGGACAGGCTCGATATCGGCACCGTTCAGGGCATGGCTTCCCACCCGAAGGTACTAAAAAGAGCCGGTGCGGAAGATGCCGACCTGCTCATTGCTGTTACCAACAGCGATGAAACCAACATGATTGCCTGTCAGATTGGTTACAGCCTGTTTAAAATCACCAAACGCATCGCCAGGGTGCGATCGACCAGTTATCACGACTATCCCGCGCTTTTTGACGCAGGCATCATTCCTATTGATGTATTGATCCACCCTGAAAAGCTCATTACCGACCAAATCACCCGGCTGCTCGATCACCCTGGAGCACTTCAGGTTGTAGACTTTGCCGACGGGATCGTCCAGCTGGTGGCGGTCAAGGCCGTTCTTGGCGGCCCCCTGGTTGGCTGCGAACTGCAGGACCTGAGAAAGCATATTCCCTCCGTAGACACCCGTGTTGCAGCCATTTTCAGGCGTGGAAAGGCCATCATGCCGGTTAAAGACACCATTATCGAAACCGATGATGAAGTCTTTTTTATTGCCGACAGAAAGGATATCCAGGCTGTCATGGGTGAGCTGCGACGACTTGAAAAGCCTTATAAACGCATCATGGTTGTGGGTGGTGGCAACATTGGCGCCGCGTTTGCAAAATCCATCGAAAGCCGCTACCAGATCAAGGTCATTGAATCATCGGAAGAGCGTTGCAACTATTTGTCCGAGCTGCTCAACAAAAGCATCGTGCTGCACGGAAGTGGCTCAGACAAACAGTTATTGCTGGAGGAAGATATTGAAGATGTGGATGTGTTTTGTGCACTGACCAATGACGACGAAGCCAATATCATGGCCTCCCTGTTAGCCAAACGGCTGGGAGCCAACAAGGTTATGACACTGATCAGCAAACCTGCTTATGTCGATCTTGTTCAGGGTGGTGAAATCGATATTGCCATATCACCACAACAGGCAACTGTCAGCAGCCTCCTGACCCATGTCCGGCGCGGCGACATGGTTAATGTACACTCGTTGCGTCGAGGTGCTGCTGAAGCCATTGAGCTGATTGTTCATGGAGACAAACGCTCCTCCCGTGTTATCGGCAGAACCATAGGTAGCATCAACCTTCCCGCCGGCACAACGATAGGCGCCATTGTGCGTGAAATCGAGGGCTCACTTACCGTTATTATCGCTCACCATAATATTGAAATTCAGGCTGAGGATCATGTCATCCTGTTTTTAACAGACAAACGCAAGATGCGAGAAGTCGAGCAGTTATTTCAGGTCGGATTCGGGTTCTTCTGATCATGCACTACCAGATTGTCGCCAAAATTCTCGGTGTGTTATTAATGCTGTTCAGCGTGACACTACTGCCATCCATGGGCGTTTCGCTCTGGTATGACGATAAAGCCATCACCGGTTTTATCAGTGCTTTTTTCCTCACAGCTGTAACAGGCCTTATATTCTGGTTCCCTTTTCGGCGTTTCAAAAAGGAAATACGAACCAGGGATGGCTTCTTTATTACCGTTATGTTCTGGACGGTACTGAGCCTGTTTGGCGCCTTGCCTTTTCTGTTGGCTGAAGATCAATCTTCTCTATCGCTCACCGATGCCGTATTTGAATCCGTTTCGGGGCTTACAACAACCGGAGCAACCGTTATTACTGACATTAATCATCTACCCCGCTCTATACTTTACTATCGACAACAGCTGCAATGGCTGGGAGGCATCGGAATTATCGTTATTGCTGTTGCTATCTTGCCCATGCTGGGTATCGGGGGCATGCAGCTCTACCGGGCGGAAACGCCCGGGCCCGTAAAGGACTCAAAACTCACCCCCCGCATAACCGAAACGGCAAAATCGCTTTTCTTTCTTTATGTAGGCTTAACCATTGCCTGTATGCTTGCCTACTGGGCTGCCGGTATGACCCTTTTTGACGCAATCGGTCACAGCTATTCGACAGTTGCGATAGGGGGGTTTTCAACGCATGATGAAAGTATCGGTTACTTCAATAACCCGCTAATCATGTTGGTGTGTATATTTTTCATGCTGGTTTCGGGCATCAATTTTGCCCTCCACTTTCAGGTATGGAAAAACAAGCGCATTATTCAATACC
>JAGRJA010000245.1 GCA_020443005.1 Pseudomonadales bacterium | reverse complement strand
AGGAAAGAACAGAAGATGAGGATAATGTCGTTTCCGATGAAGAATACCAGAAATATATGCCCGCCAATCTCAAATCGGGTTTGCCGCTCTATGTCAATGAAGAAATCAGTGAGGGTGACCAGATTCTCGCCAACAGCCTCGTACAATTTATAAAGAAAAAAATCGAGGAAGATCAACAGGAAGAAATTGCCCAGATGCAGAACAAGCATCGCTTGTTACTGTCGGTGCAAAAAACCCGTTTTGAAGATGATATCCACAAAATGTCCAAGGATCACGCGTCGGTGCTGCGGGATTTACAGGGCAAACTCGACTCGCTGAACAAGGCGTTGGAAAACGAAAAGGCACGCAATAGCGAACTCAGGGTGCAACTTGAAGATGAGATGCTTCGGGTTGAAAAAGCCTGGAAAATTTATGAAGCGCGTATGGCTGAGTCCGAGATGGAAGATTCAGAACAAATCGACAATATGCGCAAACAGTTTGAAGAAGAAACAGATCGTCGGGTAAAACATGCTGTCGATGAAATGAAGCATGCGATGAAAGAAAAAGAAGACAAGGTACAGGAGTCCAAAAAAGTGATTGCCGGCCTCAAGGAGCATATCAAGGAATTGCAGAACGATGCCGCTAAACTCATCAGTCAGGGAGGGCAGGAGTTTCTCGACAGGCTCGATCAGAATGATGTGTCCTTTGTTGTGTATCACCCCGGCGCCGGGCATATCAATATCGCACTCAAACATATTGGCACTTATCTTGAAAACCCTCTGGGCTATGCTGCAGAGCACTGTAAGGTGGAAGAGGATATTTATCGTGAGTGGCTTGTACACCACGAAAAACCTGTCTGTGACGCCTATTCCGATGTGAAAAAGGAAACCTGTGGCAAAAAACTCAAGCTGGTGGTCAGTCCGGCACAATTTGTTCCGGGTCGATCAAACCGATGCCCGATGCACTGGAGTTTTGGTGAAGAAGGGGCTGCCAAGGGCTGACACGCTTTTGTACCGGCGTAATTACAGTCTATCGGGTTAAGCTGCTACTGATTGTGCGTTATACTCCGGGCCTACGCCCCGCTTTCATGCAGAAGATGCCATGTCCCGATTTTCAACCATAGGCCTGATAGGTCGCCCCGGCAGCACTCAGGTCGTTGACTCGCTCAACATTCTCTATCACTTTCTGCTGGCCAAAGGTATTTCTGTGTTTCTGGAAACGGAAACCGCCGCCTTGCTGGAGAGAACGCCCGAGTCGACTTGTGATCGCGACAGTCTGGGCAAGCGCTGTGATCTCGTGATTGTGGTCGGGGGGGATGGCAGCATGCTTGGTGCTGCCCGAACCCTGTGTAATGATACTGTACCCGTTTTGGGTATCAACCGGGGTAATCTGGGTTTTCTGACTGATATTCTTCCCGATGAAGTTGAGCAAAAAGTAGCGCAGGTATTGGCTGGAGAGTATGTCAGGGAAGAGCGTTTTTTGCTAGATGCATTCATATTTCGTGACGGTAAACTGATTGATAAGGCCGATGCGATGAATGAGGTGGTCATACACCGTGGTACCTCGCTGAGAATGATCGAGTTTGCACTGGAGATCAACCAGCAGTTTGTCTATAGCCAGCATTCGGATGGCCTGATTGTGTCGACACCGACAGGCTCCACGGCGTACTCCCTGTCCGGTGGCGGTCCCATTCTTCATCCTGCGCTCGATGCTGTTTCATTGGTGCCCATGTTCCCGCATACACTAACCAGTCGCCCGCTCGTTGTCGGTGGCGGCAGCATGATCAAGGTGACCATGGGTGATTATCAGGGTGGGCAGCCCCAGTTAAGCTGTGACGGGCAAACCCATATCGGCCTGCATGAAGGTGATGAAATCCACATCACCAAAAAGCCGCATACACTCTCGCTTATTCACCCCTGTCATCATGATTTTTACGAAACCTGCCGAACCAAGCTGGGTTGGGGGAGTCGTCTTTCCTAGCATGTATGTCGTGTCCTTGCTGCAAGACCCTGACCTGTTGCCAACCGGTTTAACCGAAATTAAAGTGGCGGGTGCAGGATGACATTCACCGAAAGACATCGTTTTCCTGTAGACAAGGATCTCTCCAGGCTGGTGAAGATTCTCCATCAGGCAGGCGTTGAACATTACATTACTGAGCGGGACGGCATGCAGGTGCTTTTTGTGCCTGAATCGATCAGTGATGAGCAATTACTGATTTGTCTCCAGGCCTGGAAGCAGGGGTATAGGGTTCAGGCGCTTGTTGATGAAGCATCCGCCCCGCTTCAGGGGCAAGGCAATCTGTTTTCAGACTGGTGGCGCTTCCCCTTGACGATTATTCTGTTGTTGGCCAGTGTCGCTGGTTTTCTCAGCGTTCAGACTGATTTCTTTTTTCCACTGTTGCACTGGTTGACCTATCAGGATTTCGTGATTGTTAACCAGGAACTGGTTCATTTGCCTCCGGATTATATCCGGCAACCCTGGCGAGTGCTGACGCCGGTCTTCATTCATATGAGCCTGATGCATATTGTTTTTAATGGTTTGTGGACAGTCTGGCTTGGCAAGCGTATCGAGGTGAGTCAGGGTAGTTCCCGGCTTTTTCTTATTGTTTTGATGACAGGGAGTCTCTCCAATTTTGCCCAGTTCTGGTATATGCAGGAACAGGCTCAGGTGGGGCTGTTTGGTGGTATGTCGGGAGTGATTTACGGTTTTATCGGTTACTGCTGGATTTATGTGTACTATCGGCCCTTGCCTGCCTTACTGTTACCGAAGGGGCTGATCGGTTTTATGCTGCTTTGGCTGGTGCTGTGTATGAGTGGTCTGGTTACCCTGCTGGGTTTTGGGCAGATTGCCAATATGGCGCATTTTGCCGGTTTGTTGAGTGGTGTGCTTTTGGCTGTTATTTTTTCAAGAATAGATATGAAAGTTGAAAAGCGGGGTGGTTATGAACCTTGACGATGTGTTGGCCGAGCTGGACGAAGAACGGTATGAGAAAATTAAACGCGCTGTGGAGCTGGGTAAATGGGACGATGGAAGGGTGCTTCCAGCCGAGGAAAAAAGGGTATGTTTGCAAATCGTGATTGCCTGGGATGCCCGT
>JAGRJA010000244.1 GCA_020443005.1 Pseudomonadales bacterium | reverse complement strand
TTCGGCACACATTGAACCAATGAGTTTCTATTTTACAGGTTTGTGGCCATGCGCCTGCTCATCCGCATGATAGGAAGATCGCACCATCGGACCACTCGCCACACGACTGAAACCCAGCGCTTTTGCATAAACCGCCAATTCTTCGAATTCGCCCGGTTCAACATAACGGACAACAGGGTGATGCGCTCTACTCGGCTGCAGATATTGCCCGAGCGTTACCATATCTACTTTATGGTCGCGCATATCACGCATAACAGCCTTTACCTCGTCCAATGTTTCACCCAGCCCCAGCATTAAACCTGATTTGGTCATCACTTCAGCCTTAAGGGTTTTGTATTTTTCGAGCAGCTCCAAGGAGCCCTGATAAACCGCACCGGGCCTCACGCGTTTGTACAATCGAGGTACGGTTTCGAGGTTGTGGTTAAAATAGTCAGGCGGCGCGTCTGCCAAAAGGTGTATGGCTGCTTGCTCGCGGTTTTTGAAATCCGGCACCAATATCTCGATTTCGATTCCCGGACAGCTTGCCCGGACAGCAGTGATACAGCTCGCAAAGTGCGATGCACCTCCATCCTCCAGGTCATCGCGATCAACAGAAGTAATCACCACATAGTTCAGCTTTAATTCAGCAATTGCCTGGGCAAGGTGAGCTGGCTCATGCTTGTCCAGCGGTCGAGGGCGTCCAAAACCCACATCACAAAAAGAACATCTCCGGGTGCAGATATCCCCCATTATCATGAAAGTGGCGGTGCCTCCGTTAAAACATTCACCCAGATTAGGGCAGGAGGCTTCTTCACAAACGGTGACCAGCCTGTTTTTTCGCAAGAGCTTTTTGACGCGATCAATTTCTGCTCCCACCGGCATTCGAGCGCGAATCCATGACGGTTTCTTGCCACTGACTACCGGCTCATGAATGGCGAGCAAAGGAATTTGACGCACTTTTTTTTCTGCGCGGTGCTTCTGACCAACTTCGCTCATAAAACCACTCTCTTTCCGGATCCGCTCAGGCAAACCCCGCGCAGAACCACTGTTTGGAAATACCAAGATATTTTTCAGCCTGCATATTCAACAACGCTGTATTGAAGATGTTTGACCAGGCACTGCAATATCATGTCTTGCACAACTTCAAAAGAAACATTCCCGACCAGATCAGCCACCGAACAAACCTTCATACCCGCATAACCACAGGGGTTAATCCGATCAAAAGGAGCCGCATCCATGGCAACATTCAAACAAAAACCGTGATAGGCGCAACCTTTATGCACCCGCAAACCGAGTGCCGCTATTTTATGCTCCTGCCCCTGACAATGCACATAGACGCCGGGCGCATCTTTTCTTGCGTAGGCCTTGAGATCAAGCGAATCAAGAACATCAATAACAATCGACTCATACCGGGTGACAAGTTCACGGATGCCCAGTTTTTTTCGCCGCAAATCAATCAGCGGGTAAACGACCAGCTGCCCCGGCCCATGAAAAGTAACCTGCCCGCCACGGTCCGACTTTATAACCGGCACATCAGGGGCTTCAAGAATGTGCTCCGGCCGGCCAGCCTGCCCCAGTGTATATACTGCGTTGTGCTGCATCATCCAGCACTCGTCCATCGTGTTGGCAGTTCGGGCATGGGTAAATGTGCGCATACGCTGCCAGATGGGAAAGTAGTCTTCTGTCTCTTTCAGGGATACCCTTAAACCATTTTGCAGATTACCCCGGGAACTCACAAACTACAGCACCATTTTGACATGGCCACTCTCCATCAACTCCCTGAAGATGGTTTTTAGTTGTTGCTCTCCGGTGGCGGTGATTGTTAATCGCAACGACTGGTAATTCCCTTTGCTGCTATCAACCACCTGAACGGCCGTGTGCGAAAACCCCTCTACATGACGCGTCATCACTTTGATAACAGTTTCATGCAATGCTGTACTGGCCACACCAACCACCTTGATCGGGTAGTCACAGGGGAATTCAATTTTTGGTTTTTCTGTCCGTGGAGTAGCCATATTCCTGCCTAATCACTGAGCAAGTCGAGAAAAAACAGTTTGATTCTGTCCCAGATACGCGCAAAGAAGCCCGCCTCTGCCACCGTTTCAAGCGCAACCACAGGTTGCTGTACCAGCACTTCATCATCAAGCATCAGCGAGAACTGACCAAGCGTCTGACCTTTTTCGATTGGGGCGATGAGGCGTTCATGAAGGGTAGTTTTAACCAAAAGATTTTTTTATGCACCGCGGGGAATGGTCAATAACAAGTGATCA
>JAGRJA010000243.1 GCA_020443005.1 Pseudomonadales bacterium | reverse complement strand
TCGCCCGGTGATTGGCCATAAAATGTTTTCAGCGCTGATCCGGTAATGCCGCTATAAACAATAGCCGATCCGACAGCAGCACCGGCGGTGTCATCACCATACGCACCCACAATAAAATCAGGATAGCCATCGCCGTTTACATCACCAGCACCGCTGATGGCACAACCCGCTCGATCACCGGCATTTTGACCGAGATATTCATAAAGGATTGAGCCATTCAAACCGCTATAGGCCCTTACCTGTCCGGCATTCTGACCATTGGTTTCATCATGACAGGCCCCCGCGGCAAAATCATCATAGCCATCGCCGTTAATATCACCCAAACCGGCAACTGAAGTACCCAGCTCGTCATCCGCATCATCGCCATAGAAAGTATAAAGCGCACCGAGCCGAGGCTTTGAAGGATCGTTCGGAAACAGGTCAATATCATCCTTGTAACCATCATCGTCAGTATCCTGCTTGATGGGCGATGAGTTATAGATAGCAACCTCTTCACCATCATTCAGGCCATCGCCATCGGTATCATAAAGATCCTTGTCAGAACCGTATACATTCACTTCGATATAGTTCGGTATCCCATCACCATCATTATCCAGATTGGCAAGCAGAGGATCAGAGCCCCAGATAGCCTCCCAAGTGTCGGGTGAGCCATCGCCATCATCATCCTGATCAGCGTTATTTCCGATACCGTCACCGTCGGTATCGAGTGTTTCTGTCGGGTCATAGGGGAAGGCATCGGAATAATCACCCACACCATCACCATCAGAATCAACATCTATTGTACGGGTTGGGTCATAAGGAAAATCATCATTCACATCTGGCACACCATCACCATCGCTGTCGAGATAATCCGGTGAAATACTGTAAAAACGAATTGAAGCATCTCTGCGAACAAGAAAATCCTGATACCCGTCACCATTGGTATCCCCTAAACTAAGAAAGTGTCCGAAGAAATCATCACCTTTCAAGCCAACAATGAGTTTGCCTGTTCGCCCACTGTAAAAATCGATAACCGCCCTACTGATATCGCCTCCATTCAGGTATCGACTATTGGTTTGAATCATATAGTCGGCATAACCATCCCGGTCAACATCACCGGCACGACTCACAGATATCCCCATCAACTGGGTGACATTGGCAATACCATCGTGCTGGAATAACAAGCTTGCATCCTTACCGCTGAATACACGCACACTCCCGGCATTTTTTCCGATGTTAGGGGAATCCACATCATCATAAGGTGAACCGACAACAATCTCTTCATAACCATCACCATTGATATCATCAATAATATCAACTGAATTACCGAAAAGGTCGCCTTCATTTTCGCCATCAATGGTATGAATCAGCCAGCCTGTTTTACCGCTATACACTTTTACCTGACCGGCATCCGTGGCACCAGCACCAGCGGCTCCCAACACATAATCCGCGTAACCGTCCTTGTTAAAATCCGCGCCACCAATCGCCGCTTGAACGACACCCGTAGACGAATAACCCAGGTTGTCCCCATAGGCTCCGGCAAAAACACGAATCTGGCTGCCATCAACGCCACTGTAAATCCATATCTTGCCACCACTTGAGTCAGCACCCACAAGATAATCGTCAACACCATCCTTGTTTACATCCCCGATTGGTGCAATGGTATTGCCAAAATGGGCATTGAGATCACTTGGCACATTATCCTGATGAAAGCGCAGTTCAGAACCGTCCAAACCACTATAAATTTTCACACCATAATCAGCTTTAAATGCATAACCGTACCCAAAACCGAAATCAGAATAACCGTCACTGTTAATATCACCCACTTCACTCAAATCCCATACACCTTCGCTTGCAGGTAGCCAGTCATAGCTATATAGCTCACTACCGTCGACTCCGCTATACACCTTAATCAAGCTATACGAAGGATCACTTTGATAGCGAAAGTTTGCTCTCGCTATAAGGTCTGTATATCCATCGCCATTGACATCACCTGCTGCACCCATTTGATTAAATTTCCTACTCCACCCTGGCATCTGCTGTTCAGCGCCATCTTCTGGAAAAACCTCATATATTGGCAAATATGTAGGCAAAGCCTCATCATTCGGGAAGGGGTCGCTATTATCACCAAAACGATCACCATCAGCATCACTTTGTTCTGATGCATCCAACGGAAAAGCATCGTCAACATCTAATGTGCCGTCGTTGTCGTCATCAGCATCCAGAGAATCTACCGTTCCATCACCATCGGTATCATACTGATCAGCGACCAACGGATTGGTGCCTGCTTCAAAAAGCTCCAGACCATCATTGACGGTATCAGCATCGGTATCCGCAAGATTCGGGTTGGTACCATAGACACTGGTTTCATAATAATCGGGCACACCATCACCGTCAGTATCCACATCGGCAATCAAGGGATCAGAACCCATCGCCTGCTCCCAGGTGTCGGGTGAACCGTCATTATCATCATCCGGATCGGCATTATCGCCGATTGAATCATTATCATTATCTGACCACTCGTTTGGATCCAGCGGGAACAGATCAAGAGGGTCAGTAACACCATCGCCGTCACTATCCAGAAGACCGGGCGCCAGACTCAATACACTGACCCCCTCATGAAAATTTCCGCTCATGAGAAGGTCGTCATAGCCATCTCCGTTGACATCTCCGGCAACACTGACATATCCCGTTTTGGCGAATACACCGAGAATATTTCCAGCTTGTCCACCAAAAATTTCGATATGGGTATCTTTATCCAGTATCAGGTCAGCATAGCCATCTGCATTCATATCGCCTGCATAACGAACATCTTCAGAAACATTACTGAGATTGTAAATTGTAGTGCCGTTCGCACCACTCCTGACTGTTGCTGATGATCCTCCGATCAACACATAATCATCATAACCATCCGCGTTAATGTCTCCCGCCTTTCGGGGAGCGAGGCATGACCCGGTACACGCATCCTGAAACTGTTCAAAAATCAGGGTGCCATCAACACCACTCAAAATACGCGTATAGGCATCTTCAGTTGTATAGTCAAAACCCAAATAACCGTAATCAGGGTAACCGTCGGCGTTAATATCACCCAGCACACCTGTAGTACCCGGATTGTAATAGCCTGCGTCATGAGTCAGCAGGATTGTAGAAAAATCCAGTCCGCTAACAACGGTCAGCGCACCACTGATCGGGTTACCATAGAGATATGTCCAATAATCTCCATTACAACAACGCAATAACAAATCATTGTAACCGTCATTATTCAAGTCACTCGCCGACAAATACTTGTCCGAGCTACTATCACTACCTTCCGTAAACAAAAGCGTGTCGGCATTCCCGTCATAAATCTCCATCGTTTGATAACCGGTAGAAGGAGCCTTCTGATTAAAAACCGCATAATCATCATAGCCATTATTATTGAGATCACCCATGGATCGAACAACATAGCCAAAACCTCCCCCAACTCCCGTCATGGTTTTAAGCTCGGAACCATCCATACCGCTATAGATTTTGACTTCACCCTCATTCAGAGAAACGCCGTCCTTTCCGGGCACACCAATGATGATGTCGGGATAACCGTCACCGTTAACATCGCTCTCACCAGCGACACTCTGACCAAAATCATCTGATTCCAGGTTTCCAAAGAAACTGTAAATCGGTGCATAGGATGGCAACAGGTTGTTATTCGGAAAAGGGTCGACGCTGTCATCCCAGCCATCTCCATCGGTATCTACCGCCAGGGCAAAAGCCGGCATCATCAGCAACACAGCCAGCAATGGACGAAGGCTGAAAAACAGATTATTCATGTGCGCTCCCTCTGGAATTTTTTTCTATACTTAACTTAATCTAAGGTGAGAGTATACATCCGGGCAGCAAAACACAAGGAAAGGAAAGGAAAGGAAAGGAAAGGAAAGGAAAGGAAAGGAAAAAACTACAGTTTTTGTTGGTAGAGGGCGAGCATATCGTCGCTGAAACAGCAGAAAACCACCCGCTGCAAGTGGGGGCACACGGGCAGCATGGCCCTGACGGTTTTGACGGCAATTTCGACCGCCTGTTCGGGCGGGTAGCCATAAACACCGCAACTGATGGCGGGAAAGGCAATGGATGACAGCGCCTCGTGGGCGGCAATTTTTATCACTTCGCGGTAGCAGCTTTCGAGCAAGGCGGCTTCGTTGTGCTGACCACCCTGCCACACCGGGCCCACAGTATGAATAATCAGCGGCGCTTTCAGGTCAAAACCGGGCGTCAGTTTGGCAGCCCCGGTGGCACAGCCATTCAGCTTGCGGTTGAAAGCCAGCAGCTCAGGCCCGGCCGCACGATGAATCGCTCCATCTACGCCGCCACCACCGAGCAGGCTGTTGTTGGCCGCATTGACGATGGCATCAACACCCAGTGTGGTGAGATCACCCTGCCAGGCTTCAAGGCAAACATTCGGGTTGGGCGGGGCGACAAGCGGCTGCATCTTGCTTTTATTTGTGCAGGTTCAGCATGGCGACCCGTTCCTCATTGGGGCGGAAGCCTTGCTCAAGGTTGATGAAATCGAACAGGTTGGTATCGGCCAGTTGTGAAGGCGACACATTGCGAATGGCCTTGAAGATGGAGTCGAGTCGACCGGGGTGGCTGCGCTCCCAGCCTTGCAGCATGTCTTTGACCACCTGCCGCTGCATGTTCTCCTGGCTGCCACAAAGGTTGCAGGGAATAATCGGAAAGGCTTTGGCCTTCGCGTAAGCCTCGATATCGGTTTCCTTGCAATAGGCCAGTGGCCGTATCACGATGTTTTGTTTGTCGTCGCTCAGTAATTTGGGCGGCATGGCTTTCAGGCTGCCACCAAAAAAAAGGTTGAGGAACAGCGTTTCCATGATGTCGTCACGGTGATGGCCCAGCGCAATTTTGGTAGCACCAATTTGGGATGCAAAACCATAGAGCGAACCACGACGCAAACGCGAGCACAAACCACAATAGGTTTTACCTTCTTCGACTTTGTCCACCACAATGCTGTAGGTGTCTTTTTCAAGAATGTGGAAGGGCACACCGATACTCGACAGATATGCCGGCAACACATCTTCGGGGAAACCGGGTTGTTTTTGATCCAGATTGACGGCGATCAGCTCGAAATTGACCGGTGCAGTTTTTTGCAAATTCATCAGAATATCGAGCATGGCGTAGCTGTCTTTACCGCCAGACAGGCAAACCATGATGCGATCGCCATCCTGAATCATGTTGTAATCGGCAATCGCTTCTCCCACATTGCGGCGCAAGCGCTTTTGCAGCTTGTTGTATTCCAGCTTGTCTTTTCTCGCGTCGCTCATGCCTTTTATCTTCTGGTACAGGGAATTCTTTCGGGTAAATAACCGCTTTCGCAGGATACCCACCTTCCGGAGCGCGCATTTTACGAAGTTCAGCCTCGTATAGCCAGAGAGGCCGACGGTTTTCACCCTTTACAGGTGAAAAGAAAGGCTAAAAACGCTATAGTTCGCAGCTCTTTAAATCTGATTCACATACCATGAGTTCACCACGAAAAATACTGGTTACCAGCGCCCTGCCCTACGCCAATGGCTCCCTGCACCTGGGGCATTTACTGGAAACCATCCAAACCGATATCTGGGTTCGCTTTCAAAAGGCGATTGGCAACACCTGCCACTATGTGTGTGCAGACGATACTCACGGCACAGCCATCATGCTCAAGGCCGAGGAACAGGGTATCTCTCCCGAACAACTGATCGCCGATATCAGCAAGGAGCATCAGGCAGATTTCACCGACTTTCTGATCGGGTTTGATCACTATCACTCTACACATTCCGAAGAAAACCGTGAACTCAGTGCACTGGTTTATACCCGTGCCCGCGACGCCGGCCATATCAGTCAACGCGCCATCAAACAGGCTTATGACCCTGAAAAACACATGTTTCTGGCCGACCGCTATATCAAGGGCAACTGCCCGAAATGCAAAGCGGAAGATCAATACGGCGACAACTGCGAAGCCTGTGGCGCGACCTACGCGCCTACCGACCTGATCAACCCGGTTTCAAAAGTGTCGGGTGCCACACCCATCGAGAAGGAATCAACCCATTACTTTTTCAAACTGCCCGACTTTAGCGATTTCCTGAAACAATGGACACGCGCCGGTCATCTGCAGGAAGAAGTGGCCAACAAACTGGCAGAATGGCTGGATCAGGGTTTGCAGGAATGGGATATCAGCCGCGATGCGCCCTATTTCGGTTTCGAAATACCCGATGCCCCCGGCAAATACTTTTATGTGTGGCTGGATGCACCGATCGGTTACATGGCGAGCTTTAAACACTTGTGCGACAACACCGACGGACTGGAATTTGACGACTACTGGGCAGCCAATGCCAGCACCGAGCTTTATCACTTTATCGGTAAGGACATCATCAACTTTCACGCGCTGTTCTGGCCTGCTCTGCTCGACACAGCCGGTTTTCGCACACCAACAAAAATCTGCGCTCACGGGTTTCTTACTGTCAACGGCAAGAAAATGTCGAAATCCCGAGGCACCTTTATTCGTGCTCGTAGCTATCTGAATCACTTTGATGCCGAATACCTGCGCTACTACTTCGCCAGCAAACTCGGCAATCGGGTTGATGATATCGACCTGAATCTTGAAGATTTTGTTCAACGCAGTAATTCCGACCTGGTTGGCAAGCTGGTCAACATCGCCAGTCGCTGCGCCAAGTTTGTGGAAAAAGCCGGTGGGCAGCTTTCGGCAAACATTCATCACCCCGAGTTACTGAACAAGTTTATTGCAGCCAATGGCGAGATTCAGGCTTTTTACGAAAACCGCGAATACGCAAAAGCCATGCGTTTGATCATGGCGCTGGCTGATGATGCCAATGCCTATATTGCCGAACAGGAACCCTGGGTACTGGCGAAACAGGAAGGCAAGGAACAGGAAGTATTGGATGTATGCTCGATGGGCATCAACCTGTTCAGGCTGCTGATGATTTATCTACAGCCGGTCTTACCTAAAACAGCTGCCAGCGCAGCTGAGTTCCTTAACGATGACTTGGCTTGGCAACAAAACCTGCAGCCTTTGCGCTCACATACAATCCAACGCTTCAAACCACTGATACAGCGTATCAGCGAAGAAGATGCAGCGGCCATGGTAACGGCTGAACAGGCCGACCAGGAAAAGGCAGCGGCGTTGAACGCGAAAAACACCAGCACCACAAAACAACAAACGGAAAACACCATGGAACCGATTGCAGAAACGATCAGTTTTGACGACTTTGCCAAACTGGATCTGCGCGTTGCGCGTATCATCGAAGCCAAACATGTTGAGGGTGCAGATAAACTTCTGCAACTGACGCTGGATATCGGCTCGGAGCAGCGCAATGTATTTGCAGGTATCAAATCGGCCTACCAGCCTGAACAACTCACCGGAAAACTCACGGTAATGGTTGCCAATCTGGCGCCGCGAAAAATGAAATTCGGCATGTCAGAAGGCATGGTCATTGCAGCGGGCCCGGGTGGAAAAGATATCTGGTTACTCGAACCCGGAGAAGGCGCCCAGCCCGGCATGCGTATCAAGTAAGTCTTTATGTCGTAATCTTTTAAGGAATCGCTGATGGAACAATTTATTGAAAAACTGATGTATCGGTCGCGCTGGTTGTTGGCGCCAATTTATCTGGGGCTCAGCCTTTCTCTGATAGCCCTGGG
>JAGRJA010000242.1 GCA_020443005.1 Pseudomonadales bacterium | reverse complement strand
CCCGGTAAAATGGGAACGCTTGCCTGAATAATATGTGGGCCTCCATCCAGTTCACGGGTAACAAAATGTACTGTTGCCCCGGCTCTGTGGTCTCCGGCATCAATGGCGCGTTTGTGAGTGTGCAGTCCGGGGTAGGCTGGCAGCAGTGAAGGATGAATGTTCATGGTTCTGCCGTGAAACGCATCAACAAAAACCGGTGTCAGAATACGCATGAAACCGGCTAGTACAATCAGATCCGGTTGGTAGCTTTCAAGTCTGTCAACGAGCACCTGATCGAAGGCTTCACGGGTCGGGTAATCATGGTGATCGAGGACTTCGGTATTGATGTTGGCTTGTCGGGCTCTGGTCAGGCCAAAGGCCTCAGCTTTGTTGCTGATGACAACAGCGATTTCTGCGTTGATCTTGTGTTGCCGCGTGGCATCAATAATGGATTGCAGGTTACTGCCACCACCGGATATCAGTACCGCTATCCGTTTCATTACAGACCTTTCAGTTCGACATCAGCCTCGTCACCGTTGGACTTTTCAATTGAGCCGATTATGAAGGCCTGCTCACCAATGTTATTGAGCATGGAAACAACATCATTGGCTTCGTCGGCAGGAACACAGATGACCATGCCGATCCCACAATTGAATGTGCGGTAAAACTCGTGAGGGTCTATATTGCCTTGTTCCTGCAACCACTTGAAGACCGGAGCAGGTTGCCAGCTACGAGTGTCGATAACGGCTTTTGCATTTTGGGGTAAAACGCGGGGAACATTCTCAATCAACCCGCCACCGGTAATGTGACTCAGGGCCCGAACATTGAATTCCTTTATCAACCTGAGCAGTGGTTTTACATAGATACGGGTTGGTGTCATCAGTGCGTCAGCGAGCGAAATGCCCCCTAACAGCGTGGTTTGAATGTCAGCTTTGCTGACTTCGATGATTTTGCGGATCAGCGAGTAGCCGTTTGAGTGAGGGCCACTCGATGCCAGACCAATCAGTTTGTCACCCATTCTGACTTGGGAGCCATCGATGATGGCAGACTTTTCCACGACACCAACACAAAATCCGGCAAGGTCGTAATCATCACCTTCATACATGCCCGGCATTTCGGCGGTTTCCCCGCCGACAAGTGCACAACCGGCCAGCTCACAGCCCTTGCCAATGCTTTCGACAACCTGAACGGCGGTTTCGATATTGAGTTTGCCTGTTGCGTAATAATCGAGGAAAAATAATGGTTCTGCACCGGAAACGATCAGGTCATTGGCGCACATGGCGACAAGATCAATGCCGATGCCGCTATGCCTGCCAAGCTGCATGGCTAGACAAAGTTTTGTTCCGACCCCGTCAGTGCCGGAGACAAGAACCGGCTCCTGATAACCGGAAGGTATTTCGCAAAGGGCTCCAAAGCCACCCAGATTACTGAGAACACCGGGCCTTCGGGTCCGGCGAGCAATATCCTTGATGCGGGAAACCAGCTCGTTGCCTGCATCAATATCAACTCCGGCATCCTTATAACTGATGGAAGGTTTATTGCTCATAATGTCACTCGCAGTAAGGGGGCGTTATTGTAGCAAACCTGCGCACAAGCGCTAGAAAATTTTCCATCAGCCATCCTTACGGAGGGTTTTACCCTGTTACAATAAGGGCTCTTTAAAGGTGGTGTGTCCAGTGATCCAGTTTTATCGTCAGTTATTCATCATTTCAATGCTGTTGACAGTCCTGACTGCTGCAGGATTCAGTGTTGAGAAAGTGCACGCCGAGCAACTTGAAAGCCTTTACGATGAACAGGTTCTGGTTCTCAACCAGAGTGAAGGTGAGCGAGCAAGGGCTGGGCGGCAGGCGTTTGAACGGGTTTTTCGACGACTTACCGGCAAGCAGCTTTCAGGCTTTGTCTCTGCGCCGCCCGGCAATGTTGACAATTATCTTGAACAGTTCAGTTATGCGCCCAGCGACAAGTTTATTGAAAGCAATTCCTCAGGATTTGAAGAGCTTTTACCGGCGATTGCATTGAATTTCAGGTTTTCATCAGAGGCAATGGGTGAATATGCCCGTCGATTGGGAGTGCCCTTATGGTCTGCAAATAGACCCACTACACTGGTGTGGATGGTTGTTGATCGACAGGGAAGCAGGGAATACCTGAACGAAGAGGGTTTTGGGTTGGAGTACGGTTATATTCGGCAACAGGATACCCTTCTCGGTTTGCCGATTATTTTCCCGCTACATGACCTGCAGGATGAATTGGTTGTTTCCGTTGAACAGGTTTGGGATCTTGACCAGGATGCCATTCATCAAGCCTCTCTTCGTTATCAGGCTGACTCGATACTGGTTGTCAAGGTGGCAGAAACGGCAAGCGGAAAATGGTTGGGTAGCTGGCATTATTATCTGGGCGGCAAGGGTTTCGATATCGGTGTGGAAAGCGAGAGTTTGTTTGGCTTTCTCGAAGCGGGTATTGAGAACCTGTCCGGTTACCTGGCGCAACGCTTCACTGTATCGGACACCCTGGATCACCGGGTCCAGTTGTCTGTTTCTGGTGTAAGGGGGTTTTCAGCACTCGTTGAT
>JAGRJA010000241.1 GCA_020443005.1 Pseudomonadales bacterium | reverse complement strand
TGGGAGTATGATAAGGCTGTAGTCGATGAAGTGAATACACTTTCCACCAACCAGCGTTATCTCGAAGGCCTGTCACTCAGTCGTAAAGTTGTTGCAACCACCGATATGCAAGCGTTCTTTCGTGAGGTTGATATTGTTTTTGTCACGCTTCCCTCCCGTTTTGTAAAGCGTGTTATCGCTCCCCATGCCAGCCAGGTAAGTGGGCAGTTGCCATTTGTGAATATGTCAAAAGGCATTGAGGAGGAAACCGGTGAAACCGTGTTTCAGCAGCTGTCAGCGCTTTTTCCGCACAATCCGTTGGCAATGGTTGCTGGACCTTCATTGGCGAACGAGTTCAGCCGCGGTGTTTTTACGGCCGTTGTAGCAGCATCGGAACATATCTGGTTGGTTGAAAAAGTCAGGCAATTGATGAGTAATCTTCGTTTTGCTGTTGTAGCCAGCGAAGATGCAATCGGGGTAGAGCTTGGCGGCATTCTCAAAAACATCTATGCGCTTGGTATGGGCTTGTTTGACCAGCGCACGGATAAAGGCATGAATCTCGTCGGTGCCTACCTCACCCAGTCACTGAAGGAAATGACTTTGCTGGGTGTGGCGATGGGCGCTTCACCCGGCAGTTTTACGAATCTGTCCGGGGTCGGTGATCTCATTACCACTGCCATGAGCGAACACAGCCATAACCAGAAGATGGGCAGACTCGTGGCCTCACAAATGCCAATCGAAAGCATCCGCAAGGAAATGGGTGTTCTTCCGGAAGGGTACAACACGGTGCGGGTTGCATTGAAACAGGCAGCGCGGCTGCAGCTGGACCTGCCGCTGGCCTCGCTGATTTACCGAGCCGTCAATGACAATCTGGGTGTCGACGACTTTCTTGATGAGTTTTCAGGAATACTGGCTTGATGCAGTGGGGCTATACTTTTTCAAGCACGACTACCGGTATAACGCGCGAGGTTTTTTTCTGGTATTCATCATAGGCAGGAAAAATACCAGCCATCATCTTCCATAAACGCTGCCGTTCCTCGCCATCGGCAACACGCATACTGACAGCCATTCTGTCGGCGCCAATCTGGATAATGGCACCACCCAGTGCGGCCATGTTGGTATACCAGGATGGGGCGATATCACTGCCGCCTTTGGAAGCAATTACCACCACCTTGTCGCCTTCCTTTCCGTAAATCACTGCGGCCTGCCTGGGTTCCCCGGATTTTTTTCCGACGGTGGTGATGACAAGGCAGGGATTTCCATTCATGTCGTGACCATCGGTTCCGTCAGAAGCCAGGTAGCGTTTGATATGGTCTTTCATAAAACCCAGAATATCTTCAGGGTTGTTTGTGCTGTTGTCGTCACTCATGGCTACACCTGTTTGATTTTGCAGAATTTGATGGGTCAAATAATAGCCTTAAATTTTTTAAAATGATAACTTGTCAGCCTGTTGTTCAGATCGGCAGCAAAGTGCTATTGCTTGCCGCCGCGTTGAAACAGGTTCTTTTGGGCATCTCACCGAGTATCAGATACCGATTATGCGTACGATAGATATAAAAGTGGTCACACGCTATCTGGGGCAGCAGCCCTCCATGATAGATGAAGATATAAAGGAATATGCTTTTTCATACACAATAACGATAAGCAACCACAGTGACGACACGGTTCAACTGATTAGCCGGCACTGGATTATCACCGACGGTAACAATCATGTCGAAGAAGTGCGCGGGCCGGGTGTTGTGGGGAAAACCCCGATACTGGAGCCGGGAGAATCATTTACCTATACCAGCGGTGCACTGGTAAAAACACCGGCCGGCAGCAGTATGAAAGGCAGCTACCAGTTTATTGACTCAAGGCA
>JAGRJA010000240.1 GCA_020443005.1 Pseudomonadales bacterium | reverse complement strand
TGGATTCCGGGTTCTCCGGTTTTCTGAAAATATCGCTGGGTGGAAGGCCGAGTGATTCGCGCGCCTTGCTGGTCAAACCGCGACCAATAATCAGATTGATTCGTCCACCGGCGCGAACCTCGTCAAGCAAGACTTCGGATTTGAGTTCGAAGGCTGTTTCCTCGCCTGTATCCTTGTTGAGCATTTTGCCCTCATAGGGTCTGATTTCGATGACATGCCCCATTTCAACATTGGTAACATCCGCTTCAAAAACCAGTGCACCCGAATCTTCCATGGTGTTGTAGAAAATGGGTGCAACCTTGCCGCCAATACATACACCACCCGATCGCTTGTTGGGTACACCGGGAATATCTTCACCGATATACCAGAGTACCGAGTTGGTGGCTGACTTGCGTGAAGAGCCTGTGCCGACAACATCGCCGATAAAGGCGATCGGGTGACCTTTTTGTTTCAGCGCTTCAATTTGCGCTTCGGCATTGCTGATACCGGGGCGAGGGTTCTTGTACATGGCTTTTGCGTGCAAGGGGATGTCGGGGCGCGACCAGGCGTCTTGTGCAGGAGAAAGATCGTCGGTGTTGGTTTCACCTTCAACGAAGAATGCTGTGAGCGTCATCGATTCGGGCACAGGCTCGCGTTTGGTGAACCATTCGGCTTCAGCCCACGACTGTATGACGGCCCTGGCGTGATCGTTGCCGACCTTGGCTTTTTCATCGACATCGTGAAAAGCATCAAAGACCAGCAAGGTATGTTTGAGTTGTTGGGCGGCAAGCGCAGCAAGCTCGGTGTCATCCAGCAAGTCAATCAGTGTTTTTACATTGTAGCCGCCGTGCATGCCGCCCAGAAGCTCAACCGCAAGCGAGCGATTGATGAGCGGGCTTTGTGCTTCACCTCGGGTAATGGCGGAAAGAAAGCCGGCTTTTACATACGCCGCATCATCAACGCCGGGTGGTACACGGTTAGTGATCAGGTCAAGCAAGAAGGCTTCTTCGCCGGCTGGCGGAGCTTTCAACAGCTCAATCAGGCCGTTAACCTGTTCGGCAGAAAGCGGTTTGGGGATAACACCTTCAGCGGCGCGTTCTTCAACATGTTTGCGATAAGCTTCTAGCACGATTCAAGACCTCTTTGAGAAAATTCGGAGAGCAGGCTCCGGGTAAAAGATAACCGGAGTTTGAGAGGAGCGCATTTTACTCGAATACGCTCTCGATGTTAAGGAAAGCACGCTTTGTATTGGTGGGGTATTTCCAGCATGAAATCCGCATCACATAAAAAAGCGGGTCAATGTCAGTGTTAAAACGGGCGGGTGTTGAGCTTCCGGTTCGGTTAGAATACGCTTCATTTGTCAATTGCTGGTTTTTGAAAGGTTCGGGATGGGAAAAAATCTCCGTTCGCCCTGTGTAGGTGTCTGCTCCACCGGGGTGAGTGATAATGTTTGCAGGGGCTGCAAGCGCTACGCGCATGAAGTTATTCACTGGAACACCTATACCGATGAACAGCGTCAGGCGGTGATTTCAAGGCTTGAGTCACTTCTGGTAACTGTCGTCAAGAACTATTTGCAACCAACTGATTTTAAAAGGATTGAGCAACTTGCCAGGGATAGGGATATTGAGAGTCTTTTCCCTGACAATCCTTATGGTGTGCTTTACGGTTTGCTTATGGCTGGAGCCAGTCAAATGGTGCCGACAGAAGATTTTGGTTTCACGGTAGTGCCTGAAAAATCCCACCTCCACCTTGCTGAGATCAGGTCACTGCTGGAAAAAGATTATTACGCGCTTTGCGAGGCGCATTACCACAGATATTTTGCAGCAGAGCACCGTCCGGTAGTTTGCCCCGACACGCTTACGCTGCAATCATGATGATGTTTTGATGACCATGACGACAAAAGCCATTCAGGACATTATTGATTTTCTGCACTGTCGCACACCACAGCCGTGGGTGGAGCTGGCCGCCTTGCCGGAAAGTTTGCCTTTACTGCTGATTGATCACGCCAACTGCGAAAAGAAGGCCGCGTCCACTGCGTTGAATCTGATGTATCGTTATGTGGATAAATACGATGTGCTCAACAAAATGTCCCGTCTGGCACGAGAAGAATTGCGTCATTTTGAACAGGTGATTGCGATCATGCAGCGCCGGGGTATCAGCTATGAGATTATTACTGCTTCTTCCTACGCTTCATCGCTTCATCGTCATATTCGAACACATGAACCAGCGAAGCTGATTGATACGCTGATTGTGGGCGCGATTATTGAAGCCCGATCCTGTGAGCGTTTCTATCGATTAGCCCCGGCGCTTGATACGGAACTGGCCTCTTTTTATTTGTCACTCTTGAAATCAGAATCCAGACATTACCGCGATTATCTGACGCTGGCCAAACATTACAGCCAGGGAGGTATTGAAGAGAGAGTGTCTTTCTTCCTCGAAAAAGAACAGATGTTTATTGAGTCGGTTGACAGTGTGTTTCGCTTTCACAGTGGCTTGCCGGCGCAAAGCACTTTACAGGGCGGCGTTGTTTGATGACCGGGCATAGAGGCTCCGTCCCACAAAATCTGCTTCGGGCATTTCTCGCCATTTTCGTTTCATTATGCTGTTTTATGCTGTTTTCATTTCTGGTGCTGGAAAGTGCGGAGAACCGTTATCTGGATTTTGATTCAGCCTATCATGCGTCGGTCTCCAAGAATCTGGCCAATGGCTATGGTTATGCCACAAGCTACCATGAAAAGATTTGGTTGAACCCGGATATTACGACGGGCTCGACCCTGATAGCGCCTTTCGCGAGTTACCTCGGGATTGCCGAAAACGATATCCAGAGTCCGCTCAGGTTTGCCGCCTGCCTTAATCTTGCGCTTATTGCCGTACTGTTGTTGCTGCTGTGCTTTCAATTGAAGAAACCTCTGGATTTTTTCCTCTTCGCCCTGGGTTTCCAACTCTTTCTTTTGTTGTGGGAGCCCAAATGGCTCACGGCCTTCACGGCCGATATGCCCGTAATACTGTTTTTGGCGTTATTAACCGCTTTATTGACATTGGAACAGACCCGCTATTTCAGGGCGACAAGTTTGTTTCTGGGTGTGTTTGCCGCTCTTGACGAAAAAAAAAAAATGACGGCGCTGATCGGTTTTGTCGTACTTTTTCCCGCGCTTGTTTTTCAGCTCTACCGGCTCTCTGTGCGTCAGGGAAAGGAAGGCGGGTTCATTGCGCTGATTTTTGTTGCCGGCGGTTTTTTTATTGCTTTCATGCCGCTCAAAACGATTGAAGGTCATGCGCTTGCTAACC
>JAGRJA010000239.1 GCA_020443005.1 Pseudomonadales bacterium | reverse complement strand
TTCGGATTTCGCTTCGCTCTCTGCTTTTTCTTTCTGGTGCTTGAAGTCAAGTTTGTGGGCTTCTCTCTTGTAAAAAATGATTTTGTCGGAAGTGGATATCGCCATCGAGATACCAATTAAAGAAAGACCGAATTCAAAACTGTGTCGAGCCAGCCATGGGGATTCAAGCCAGCCAAAAGAACCGAAGTTTGAGGTGATCGTTGCAATAAAAAAGGCCAGGTTGCCGAAAGCAATGATCGGGATAGAGCCTTTTTCCGAAAAAATCAGGAAAGCACTGTAAATACACAGGATCACCATGATGCAGAAACACAGGTATACAATGAGCGGAGTGATGTTTTCGGGTGGAAAAAACAGGTTGGCGATCAGAATGCCAAAGAGAATGATGTTGGATAAAAAGCAAAACTTTTTCAGAAACCGGAAGCTGTATATTGAATGAAACTGCTGCTGGCAACTGAACAGAAAGCAGATGGCGACACCGGGTACGATAAGATTGTAGGTGGTTAATTGTAGCCAGACATTATCTTTCATCAGCGGTAATAAATGACCGTTCATGTGCAGCAGGGTCAACAATGCGAAGAACTGGAAAAAGCAGAAGGTGATGTAGATTTGCTCGAATTCTTTCGTATAGAACATAATGATCACAATAAAAAATAACACACCGGCGTTGATGCCCACCAGTAAGATGCTGTAAGTGGTGAACCGGGTTGATTCTGCAATGACCTGCGGGTAAGAGAGCACTTCGGGGGTAAAGACCAGATAAAACGGGCTGGTTATTCTCATGTGGAAAACCGTCTCTGAATTGGCTGGAAGCAGCAGAGAAAAGTTGAAAAGGTGATTGTGGCTGTTCAATGAGCTGTAAGGGTAATCGAGCCCGGTTTTCTGTTGATATGTCTTGCCTTCGATCGTGTAAAAGAGGTCGGCACTTTTGATCAGGATGTCAAAAAGTTCCAGTGAGCGTTCAATCTCAATGTCAGATGAGTTTTTCAAGGTGAAGCGAAACCAGAAGTTCTTGTTGATACGCGTGAATGCTGCACTGGTAAAAGGCTTGAAGGCACTTTCGGGCATTGCGCGTATATCATCAATGGTCAGTGAGTTGGTGCTGTCTATATAGTGCAGGATATCGGGTTTTAGCGAGACTCTCTGGTTTTTTGCGACATCAAAACTGTTATTCGCGAGACAGGGGAAAACCGGAAAAGCACAGATTGCCAGACTCAGCAGTATAAGACCCCGGGCAAAAATTCCTGATATTTTGTTGATGTTTCTCATTTTCCTTTTGCTGGGCCGGGAGCCATCGGTAATTCATTTTCTTAACCCCGATGGCGTTTTGTCAAGGATGTCCATCGGTCCTGTTCAATACAAACCAGGTGGTAACCGGTCGATGGTCTGAATAAATTTTGTCAAAGACAGTGTCATCAATCGCAAAATCTGCCGGGGTATAGACCTTGATGGTTTTTGTCCAGTGCGAGAAAAAAGGCGCTGAAACGAGAAAATAGTCGATAAAGGTGTCATGTTTTTTTTGGTCTGGAGCTGTGTTTGCTTGGGCAGGAATGATAGCCGTGAAACCTTCTTCTACAAGACGCCGGATTCCGGGTTCGCTTTCATCGGTGTTGAAATCTCCGCCGATGATGATTTTGTTTTCTTTCAGATCGCCGGAAATACTCTTTACGGCTGCAAGTAATTGGGTGCTCTGTAATTCTCTAATCCTCTGCGCGCAAGTAGGGTTTTTGTAGGACGATTTCAAGTGAAGATTCACAACGAGAAATGATGCCTCGTCCATTGAGAGGTGAATGGCAAGTGGTTTTCTGAGGTTTCGTGTTTTGCAGTTGCTGTCCAGATAGAAGCTGTTGTCAACATCCAGCTCAAAAGCCGGTTTGATAATGCTGACTGTGGTTTTGGTGGCAATTGCCAACTGTTGTGTGAAGCCGCTTTCTCCATGCGACACTTGATAACCCTGTTGTTCCAGTAAGCTTTTCAGAAGAGCATAACTTGCTGTGGAAAAGTTTTCGTTCTGTTTTCGACTGTTTCTTTTCGTGTTGATTTCCTGAAATAGAATGACATCGCTGTTGGTTGCAACCAGCATTTTGAAGATGTTGCTTATTTCCCGGTTGTCGCGAAGTGTGCGGGAAGGGCGTCTGGCAGAGCCAAGCCAATAGGCATTGTAGGTGGTAAGCGAAAGGCATTGCGCCGACTGGCATATTGCCGGGGCATTATTTTTCTGGCTGAAATCGGGAGTGGTAATGTCGGCTTTTGCAAGTGAAGAAGCGTGAACATGGAGGCCACCCGGTGCAAGAGCCGACAGGAAAAGAAAAAGAATAAAAAGGCGTTTCTTATGAGCCATTTGTCTGATTTTTATCGACTTGCAGCATGATGTAACACCTTTTTTGTTTTTTTCGAGCCATTGCTGAGAAAAAATCTATCATTCTGGATTGCCAGCCATATTTTGCAGCGATGGCTTTTTTGGCCTTGTCGATGTCTGCCTTCCTCTCAAGAAGAGAGGCGTGAACGCTTAACCAGGGCCCCTGTAGTTTCCCTGTGACATCGCAAGGGGCAATTTCAGCGTAGTTGCTGTTCCTTATTCGTTTAACCTTGCCGGCTTCGCCGGAAGAGAAAAGGTAGTAGATACCTTTAGTGTCACCCTCTGCGAACCAGACCGGTGTGTTTACCCGTTTGCCGTTTTTGCGCCAGGTTGCCAGGTTGATGTAATTGCCGTTGATAGTGGCGGTCATATTAATTCTCGGTTTTACGGCATGTGTATTATTTATTGTGTAACTGGGCTTGCCTTGTTTTGTCAAGCAGACTTCTTCTTTGGCGCAGATATGCCAACCTTGTCACACAAAAGCCTGTGTTGGTATCGACGCATATTAGATACTATTACAGGAATATTTGGCTATATTTTTAGCATGGGTTTTTTTACGGTTGTACCAGGGTGAGTATGTTTTGCTCATTGGAGGCTTGAATGTCGGCATGTTATTCCGAAGATGATTATGAAATTGTCTTTATGAAAATCAACGGGCGTATTGAAAAGGAGATGATGTACTCCGAATTCGAGTCGATTCTGGACAGTTTTCTTGCCTATTCGGAGTTTGCAGGGCAGGAGGTCCAGTGTATTTATCTGGTGGTGTCGCCGCAAATCAAAATAAAGGGTGCCGTATTTTTTATAATCGGTTTTGACGGTGCCGGCAACCCTGATCCGAGATGGAATGTTCCGTTGAGGCAGTTGGCAAATGAAGGCATGGATGGACCCGATCTGGGGGCAGGTCCAATCAAGCTGTGTTGTCGTAGCCAGACTTCTGTCAACTGGGCTGACAAGGATCTTTGGGATCCGGACATGGATGCCAAGCCGAATGATTTTGTGCTGATTCGCGATGTGGTGAAACGCAACAAGCTGTCCCTGCAGGAAAG
>JAGRJA010000020.1 GCA_020443005.1 Pseudomonadales bacterium | reverse complement strand
GAAACAAGTGTAACACCCGGATTTTACCTCGGCCTGTCAACCCCAACAATCAAGCCGAACCCAACAAAACAACCGTTCAAGAAAAAGGATATACGCAATAAAAAAGGCGACAGTTGCCGCCTTTTTTATTCAAGGTATGCCGCAAAATACACTAGACAAACTGCTGATTGTTTTTGGCTCTTTGTACCAGCAGCTTGGGCGGATTGAAACGCTCGCCATAACGCTTGGCCAGCTCTTTTGATCGTTTGACAAAAGCTTTCAAACCGTAAGCATTAATACACTGATAAACGCCACCTGTTTGCGGGGGGAAACCGATACCCATAATTGAGCCGATATTTCCGTCTGCGACAGATTCAATAACCCCCTCCTCCATTGCACGAACAGCCTCAATAACCTGAGAGAAAACCAGGCGATCCTTTACATCCTGATAAGGAATATCCTTATAACCCTTTGGCGCGAAATGCTCTTTCAAACCGGGCCACAAGAATTTCTTGCCACCTTCAGGGTACTCGTAGTAACCGGCACCGTAGGCTTTACCTTTACGACCAAACTCTTCGACCATCCGGCGAACCAGATCAAAGGTTGCATTATCCACCGGCGCTTCGCCTTTGGCTTCCTGATCGGCTCTCAACTGCAGGCCATTCTTGTAAGCCGTTTCCTGTGAAATTTCATCAATTGCAGACAAGGGCCCCACCGGTGAACCATTGAAAGCAGCCGCATTTTCAATAACAGCAGGATTAACGCCTTCGACGACCATCATCGCACCTTCCGAGATGGTCGCCCCGATGACGCGCGTAGTAAAAAATCCAGGAGCATCATTCACAACGATCGGCTTTTTACCCAATGCGATCGCCAGATCAAAGGCCTTGGCCAATGCTTCCTGAGAAGTTTTCTTGCCACAGATAATCTCGACCAGTGGCATTTTCTCAGCAGGTGAGAAAAAATGCATGCCAATGAAGTTTTCCGGCCTTACCGATGCTTCCGCCAACTCTGTAATCGGCAGTGAAGATGTGTTGGAAGCGAAGATCGCCTTGGCACCCAAAACAGCTTCAGTCTCTTTTGTTACCGCTGCCTTGATATCGCGATTTTCAAATACAGCTTCAATTACCAGATCACAACCTTCCAAATCCTGAACGGAATCTGTGGGTTTAATACGGTTCAGCAATGCTGTTTTCTGGGCATCGGTTGATCGCTTGTCTTTTGCTGCAACCTTTTCACTATAGCTTTTACCGCGTTCAGCGTTTTCAAGCGAGATATCTTTCAGCACAACATTGATACCGTTTTTAGCCGCAGTATAGGCAATGCCGGCACCCATCATACCCGCTCCGAGAATACCCAACTTCCTCACTTTGGTCGGTTTGATAGCAGCGGGTCTGCTAGCGCCTTTTTCAAGCGCTTGCAACTGAAAGAAAAATGTACGGATCATGTTTTTTGCAACTTGCGAACTCATCAAGTGCAAAAAGTAACGGGCCTCGATTTTCTCGGCCGTTTCAAAATCGACTCTTGCCACATCGTGAATACAGGCAAAAATAGCCTTTGGTGCAGGAAAGTTCCCCTTGGTGCTATTCATCACATTCACAGGACCAAAATAGAAAAGCCCCATCAAGCCCTGGTCGATATCCTTATCTGCAGGCGAACCACCAGGAATCTTGAAGCCAGGCATATCCCAGGGTTGTTTTGAATCAGGGTTTGCCTTTATCCAGGCTTTTGCTTTTTTGTGCATATCTTCTTCGTTACGAGCGAGCTG
>JAGRJA010000238.1 GCA_020443005.1 Pseudomonadales bacterium | reverse complement strand
TTGCACCTGAGCTTTTGCAGTTGAAGGTTGGGGCATTTGTGATGTTTGTGAAAAATTCGCCGGAAGGTCGGTATGTGAATGGCACACTTGGTACGGTAGTAGGGTTTAACCCGGATAATGAGCGGCCAATCATAGAGACCACAAATGGTCGGCGGATTGAAGCAGCCCCTGCGACGTGGGAAATGCGTGATGGCGAGAAACTGGTGGCTTCTCTGACTCAGATTCCACTGCGGCTGGCGTGGGCGATAACGGTGCATAAAAGTCAGGGTATGACGCTGGATTCGGCGCATATTGATCTGGGTGATGCGTTTGTGCCTGGTATGGGCTATGTGGCACTCTCAAGGGTGCGTAGTTTAGACAAGCTGACGCTGGGGGGAATTAATAGAACGGCATTGCAGATAAATCCAGAGGCGCTAGAGATTGATGCGGTGCTACGTAAGCAATCGGCATTAAATGAAAAATCTCATAGCCAAACGGAAGAATCCTATGTGGCGAAAATGGCTAATAAAAAGGCTAAGCCCGAAAAGGAGAAGTCAGGTACTTGGACGGAAAAAATAGAGAAAATGCGCGAAAAATATCCGAATGCTTACAAGCGTTGGACTGAGCTGGAAGACAAACAGCTGCTGGATCGGTGGGAGGGCGGCAAAACGGTCAAGCAGCTGTCGGAGTCTATGGGGCGGCATCAAGGTAGTATCCGTGCCCGCCTGAAGAAGCATCTTGGTGAAGATTTATTTGAAAAAAGCTAGATTTGGTGCCATCATACCCTCATGAGTGATGATACGAGAATAGGGGAAGCTTTAAGAAAGGTTTTGGCGCCACAGCCTGGGTTGGAGCAGCGGATGATGGATGCGGTTGGGGCGGCTGATCGAGATGGTAATAATGTACGGAACAATGAAGTGCCGTTGTTCTGCGGCCCACTAAAGAGCTTGGTTGAAATTGCAACACGATTTAACGAAGCGGAAGCGAGCGTATGTTCGAGCTCAGGACTGTGAACACTTAAAGTTTAGCTCAAGTTAAGTTAAGCTTTAGTATCAACAGGAGTCTTGCGGTAGCTGTTTAGAACTGAGCCAAGATGTGAGCACACTTCATGATCCGTGGGGTTGTCGTTTACGTCCGGATGGGTTACTCGGATAATTTGCCTTAAGATTCGTTTGGTTGTTCTGTTGTCGCGCAGAAGAGTGTCTTCGGTATCGGCAAGAAGTATATTTTTGGCCAGGCTCATTACTCTATGTTTTACGCTTTTGGGCATTCTTGACGCGATGTCACCAGCAAGGTCTGTGGGGCGATCTTCGAACAGCCCCTTAAAATCGTCATAAGCTTTTTGTTTATCTTCGCTAAGAGGCAGATTTTCTTCTTCTGTTTCGTGGCCAGAAAAATTATTGTGAGGTGTTGATGTCGCCTCTTTGTTGTATAGCTTTTTGTTGTTGCGAAAAGCACTACCTCTAGATTTTCTGTTTCCATTTGGTGACCTTGAGTAACTACTCCCGTTAACTTCCAAGTCTTTTTCCTCTAGGATTTTAGCGGTTTCGCTAAACCCATAAAGTAGATGCATAACTCTTCGGTTTATCTTATCTGCTGCCCATTCTGTAGGAGTGTTCGCTAGTTTATAGTCGACAGGGGATATGTGACGAAGCTGAAACGCGTCCAATCGATCACCGCTCTCGGGGTTAGGAGTGGAAAGGTAGCCTCGGACTGAACCATAAATAATTCTCTTATAAAAAGATGTTGCGCTGTAAAAATAGTCTCCTAAGATCTCATCTCTTTGTGGCATGTTGGCATCGTCTAGCAGCTGATTTTTGGACCTTTCCCAATGATCATAAGTAGTCCTTTCGTCTTTTCTCTTGGCTCTTTTGAGCGTGAATCCGTCT
>JAGRJA010000237.1 GCA_020443005.1 Pseudomonadales bacterium | reverse complement strand
CAAAGTGCTGACCCCGAATTAGATTTCATTTCCCTCAATAATGATTGCTGTTGCCGATATTTTTGAATCATTGACTTCGCGTGAGCGGCCTTATAAAGACCCCATGCCATTGAGCGTGGCATTGAATATCTTAAAAAACATGCGTAATAATCATCATATTGACCCTGATATTTTCGAACTTTTCGTTAAATCCCGGGTTTGGGAAAAATATGCAGATCTCGAACTGGATGAGAAGCAGAAAGATGTTGATGATATTTCCCTGTTTTTATCGGATTTACCCGCATTGGCGTAATCACAATCTGCAGTTTTTTCAGGTTTGCAGGTAAACATCTGTTTATCAATATCGGTTTATTTTATGAGTGAAGAAAAAGTTTATGCAATCACCGGTGGTGCATCCGGTATCGGTGCTGCGCTGTCTGAAAAACTGCAGGCCCGTGGCGACAAGGTGATTTCAATTGATATTCTCCGGGCTGATATCAATGTTGACTTGTCTGGCAGAGAAGGCTGTGAAGCGATGAGCCAAAAACTGGCCGAACTTTCGCCAGAAGGTCTTGATGGCTTCGTTGCCTGTGCCGGTGTAGGCCCTCACATCAAACCTTTTTCATTGATAGATCAGATTAATTATTTCGGTGCGATTGCAAGTGTTGAACACACCTTGCCGTTGCTTGAGCGAAAGCATGGCTCGATTGTGCTGGTTTCATCAAATTCTGCGCCGTTGCCAGGTTTGAATGAGAGTCATATTGACCTTTTGCTTTCAGGTGATGAACAGAAAGCTTGTGAGTTAATTGCCACACTTGACGGGCATAATGCTTATGCAGGATCAAAAAGAGCGCTGGTCAGATGGATGAGGAAGCAGTCGGCACACTACATGAAAAAAGGCGTGCGGATGAACGCCGTTGCGCCGGGTATGACCAAAACGGCATTGACTGATCAGGTTTTTGAAGATGAACTCTATGGTAAGGCGATGAGGGAGTTTGCCAAAAGTATTCCTTACGGTGAGGTGGCTACGCCGGATATGATTGCCGATGCCATGATTTTTTTGCTTGATCCGGTTTCGCGTTTTGTTTGTGGTTCTGTTTTAGTGGTCGATGGAGGCCAGGATGCCTTGTTAAGAGAAGACCCTTTTTAGGCTGGTGTATCGGGTGGTTAATCCCTTTCGTGAGCGCTCGCATGTATTTTTCCGATTTTCAAAGGAAGCAGGATATGTCACGCAGGATATTTGAAGAGAAAAACATTCACCCTTTGGTGAAAGAAGAGATGGGTGGAGGCTATGCCGATACAGTTAATGAGGTTGAGCATGCGATTGCCAGTCATCGGATTGTTGTGGTTGGCATGGCGCATAATCCGTATGTGAAAAAAGCGCGCAAGCTACTTGATAGTCTGGGGCTCGATTACCATTACCTTGAATATGGCAGCTATACCAGCGAATGGCGGCGGCGGCTGGTGTTGAAAATGTGGATAGGGTGGCCGACATTTCCCATGGTTTTTGTCGGCGGGAAGTTTATTGGAGGTAAGCAGGAACTGGAAAATCTGGCTTCCTCGGATGCCCTCAATGCCTTGTTACTTGATGATGACAAAGCTACTTCTTAATTGCT
>JAGRJA010000236.1 GCA_020443005.1 Pseudomonadales bacterium | reverse complement strand
CTGCCTTGGTCACAAGAGGCAAGGTCAACCCAAAAACCTGCTGCCTGTTCAAACGACGAGTCAAATCAATTCCACCCGTAATATTACCCCACTGATCCGAACCTCCAAGCTGAACACTGCAATCATAAAGCTCGTTAAGCTTTGCAAAGTCATAGGATTGCAGAATCATATAGCTGAATTCGGTAAAGGATATGCCCGCACCCTCTCTCTCTATACGCTGCTTAACCGACTCTTTCTGCACCATGGCATTAACAGAAAAATGCTTGCCGACATCACGAAGAAAATCCAGAACAGGCATCTGTCCAACCCAATCCAGATTATTCACGACACAAGCCGAATTCGCCCCACAATCGAAATCCAGAAACGGCCGAACCTGAACCTTGATTTTATCAACCCAGCCAGCAACTACATCCGGCGTATTAAGACTTCTCTCTTCTGCCTTGAAACTGGGGTCACCGATAAGACCGGTTGCACCACCAACCAACAAAAGCGGCTTATGCCCGGCAAGCTGAAATCGCTTCAAGGCCAAAAGAGGCACAAGACTACCAATATGCAGACTGTCTGCGGTAGGATCAAACCCGCAATAAACCACTCTCGACGCTTCGGACAAATGCCCCACAAGACCATCTCCAGCCACCTGATTAACCAGGCCGCGAGCTTCAAAATCCGCAAACAAATCACATTTTACCGCCATAAAAAGTCACCCGAAGAGGCCGAGAAAATAGTTGCACACCATACCGAAAGAAAACACAAAAACAAGTATCATGAACCGCCACAGAAACCCCAAAACAACAACCCGAAACAAAAACATTGGGTACACAGTCGTTTTGTTATATAATGTTGACTTAAGTTTATTTAGCGGCAGCAAAAACAATGGCAGAACGGACAGCTGATCACACCAAGAACATTTCCGCTTTCCCCAGAGGGCACCTGCTGATCATCGCTGTCGCCATAATAACCTGCCTCTTGCTGATTGTATTATCCGGCAAGAATGAAGCCGCTGTACAATCCATTGCAACAATGGAAACGAAGGCTCCTCACGACACTCATCACCAAGATTCAAAGAAGACCGAGAATCACATCACTGAGGTCGAGCTTGCTGCAATCAGAAAACCCACAACATCCCTGGCGATACCCACAGGCTTCAATGAACAGGAATCTTTAAACAAAACCTCAGCTCCCGCCAACAACAGCATTGAAACCGTGATCACCGTAAAAAACGGTGACAACCTTTCTTCCATATTTCACAAGGCCGGACTGAACGACAAATGGCTATATAAAGTCATACATACGACCAAAGAAGCCGAAAAACTGACCAGAATTTACCCGGGTGAGACTTTTACCTTTGTACTGTCAGAAGCAGAAGACGGAAAAACACTTCAGAAACTGACACATAACAAAAACCGACTCGAATACGCTGAAGTAGAAAACACAGGGGAAACATTCAAATTTCGTCAAATCACCTTGACACCGGATGTTCTTTACAACTTTTCACAAGGCTACATCAATAACTCGCTTTTTGTATCCGCTCTCGAAGCAGGGCTTTCAGAAAACCTCACCATGGAGCTAGCCAACATTTTCGGGTGGGATGTTGATTTCATCCAGGATATAAGAGAGGGCGACCATTTTGCTGTTGTTTACGAAGAACACTACCTTAATGGAGAGAAAATCGGCAACGGCGATATCGTCGCCGCCACTTTTACCAATCAGGGTAGAAAATTTTCTGCAGTCAGATTTCAACAGAAGAACGGCTCTTCAAGCTACTTTACCCCTGACGGCAAGAGTATGCGCAAGGCCTTTTTGCGATCGCCTGTAGATTTCGCACGGATCAGCTCCCACTTCAACCTGAAAAGAAAACACCCTATCCTTCACACGATTCGCGCCCACAAAGGCACGGACTATGCGGCAGGACGAGGCACACCTGTAAGGGCAACCGGAGATGGAAAAGTCATTCACGCCGGCAGAAAGGGCGGCTATGGCAACACCATCATTCTTCAGCATGGACAAACCTACCAGACACTTTATGCCCATCTCGATAAATTCAGACGAGGTATAAAGGCCGGGACATCTGTCAATCAGGGCGATATTATCGGCTATGTAGGCAGTACAGGACTTGCCACCGGCCCACATCTCCATTATGAATTCTATGTGAACGGCGAAGTACGAAACCCCGTTACCGTAAGGTTTCCCGATGCAGAGCCCATAACGCCAGAAGAAATGAAGCGCTTTTCGGCAAATGCAGCCGTACAGATATCAAGACTTGAAAACTTTTTGGCAGCTAATAACACGCAAGTTGTGATGGCAGACTAGCCTTGAAAAAAGGTGAAAACCCCTCGATTTTTATCGGTCTGATGTCCGGCACCAGTGTCGACGGCGTCGATTGTGTCGCGGTAGATTTCCGGCAAAATACACTCTCTATCATCAACACCGCATTTACCCAGTATCCCGACAATATCCGCAAACAGATCACAGGGCTTTTTCAACCTGGCAGCGACGAGATCAGACGCACAGGAGAGCTTGATATCGTCCTGGGGGCTCTGTATGCCGACGCTGTACTTGACCTTATCTCAAAGTCGAAAATCAGGCCGGCAAACATTGCCGCAATTGGTTGCCATGGTCAAACAGTACGCCATTGTCCTCCATCAGATAGCAGACTCGGCTTCACGCTGCAAATCGGTAACCCGCATATTATTGCGCAGAAAACAGGCATTACGACCATCGCTGATTTCAGAAGCGCAGATATGGCCTCAGGTGGACAAGGCGCCCCTCTCGTTCCTGCCTTCCACCGGGCCGTTTTTCATTCCAGTAAAAAAGATCGCGTCATATTGAATATCGGCGGCATTGCCAACATCACCATTCTGAAAAAGAACGGCAGTGTTTACGGATTTGACACCGGCCCCGGTAACACCTTGCTGGATAACTGGATACAGAAAACGCTGGGTGAGCACTATGACAAGAACGGTGACTGGTCTGCCGGCGGACAAATGCATAAGGAACTCTTAAAAAACCTCTTGTCTGATACCTACCTCCAGGCCCCGGCACCGAAAAGCACCGGGCCGGAACACTTCAACCTGGGCTGGCTCCAAAAAAAACTGGCTGACTTTCAGGCAATACCCGACCGGGACATACAGGCCACACTTGTCCACCTGACAGCTGAAAGCATCACAACAGCAATCAACACGCTTGACGAAACAGTGGACGAAGTTTTTGTTTGCGGTGGCGGCTCCCACAACACGCATTTGATGCAGACCATCCAGAACAAGCTATTACCCATCACTGTTGACACAACTTCGTCACTCGGCGTAGACGCTGACTGGGTAGAAGCAGTCGCTTTTGCATGGCTTGCGAAATGTCGAATTGAAATGAAGCCCGGAAACTTGCCCCTTGTAACTGGTGCACGGAGGCCAGCTATACTGGGCGCAATTTATGAAGGAACAACAGAATGAAGGTCCGTATCACACCGAAAAGGAAGTGCCACAACCACAAGTTGTTGTTGCATTGGGGTTATTAATGACAAAACGGGAACCCTGCAGGCCTTCTTCATAGTCGACCTGCGCACCGACGAGATATTGATAGCTCAAGGAGTCCACCAGAACCTTCACCCCTTCCTTATCAATCACAGTGTCATCCTCAGCCACATCTTCGTCAAAAGAAAAACCGTATTGAAAACCTGCACAACCACCTCCTGTGACAAAGACTCTCAACTTCAAATCAGGATTGGCTTCTTCCTCAACCAGACTTTTCACCTTGTCAAGAGCAGACTGTGTAACATTCAGTGGTGATGGCGTATATGTTTGTGCTGTCATAACCTTGGATCTGGAAAACAATGAAGCCTATTATGCTTATAACCTACGAAAACAGTCAAGTATTTTAAGCAGCATACCCTATGCCTGTTTTTCTACCTGCCAGAAAAAAGTCTGCTCATACTCATTTTTGCCCTGTCTGATAGCAATATGCACATTAACCGGAGAAAAACCCTCTGGCAAAGTAATCAGGCTTGATAGGGTCTGGAAATATCGAAAATGCAATTTGGGCAATCCGTCGAAATTTGAAACCAAATCCTCAAACTTCAGGGTTTGGGGCTCTTGATGCAAAAACCCTTCCACCTCAATACGCAGGTCACCTTCAACCAATTTATGTTTAAGCGCAGTTTGCTGTACAAGCATTTCCATGCGGTAAACTCCGGAAGTCTCGTCTACAACAAACAGCCTCATTGAGTGAATAGCCAGAACACTTCCCCCTTCCTCCGG
Organism: Pseudomonadales bacterium; assembly: GCA_020443005.1. GTDB lineage: Bacteria > Pseudomonadota > Gammaproteobacteria > Pseudomonadales > UBA7239 > JAGRJA01. The sequence continues at coordinate 3,327 of JAGRJA010000236.1, read as the reverse complement.
CTTCATCAAGCGTTTGTAAAAGCGGTTCTCTTCCCGAAGACGGTCGAGTTCACTGCTCATGACGACCATATCGGATCTCATCGTCTCCAGTGCCAGGCGATCAACCTCGGCGGCAACCAGCGTATTGGCCAACTGCTGCCTTATCTCACTTAACGCCTGAGACTGCTTTCCATCAAGGGTCAACCCGGGTGGATGCCCATCAACACAGCCACGCTCTTTTGCCGATTTCACATAAAATCCAAGGCTATAAGACAGGATCATAAAAACGACCAGTACAGCGAGCCTTTTACCGTTACTCATGGGAGGCCCCCAACCCTTGAAAAAACTTCACACTCCCAAGACATCGCAATGCAACCGATGGACTGTGTGCAAACCTGGAAATCATTTTCGAAAACGGGTTCAAGGAACAAGTGCAGGCTGGTCCAGCCCGGCTTTTTCATCAAGGCCGAACATTATGTTCATGCACTGTATGGCCTGCCCAGCCGCACCTTTCGTCAGATTATCGATAACCGAAAGAATAACGACTGTATCCGCGTCTTGAGGTCGATACACCGCGATCCTGCACATATTCACACCTCTCACAGTTCGAGTTTCAGGGCATGAGCCTTGCGGCAATACATCGACAAAGGGTTCATCCTGAAAACTGGATTCATAGAGCGCCTGCAAACCCACCTTTGTATCGTTGAGTCTGGCATAAAGCGTGGAGTGAATACCTCGCACAGCAGGCAGCAAATGTGGAACGAATGTTAGCGACAAACCCGCAGGATCCGGGCTGATATCGGCAAGACCCTGCTCAATTTCTGGCAGATGACGGTGGCCAGCAACGGCATAAGCCTTGAAACTGCCATCAAGCTCTGACAAAAGATTGGCAACACTGGCCTGCTTCCCCGCGCCACTGACGCCTGAAGCAGCGTTTGCGATGAGGGTAGACAAGTCAACCAACCCTGCTTTTATCAATGGCAAAAAACCCAGCTGGATAGACGTCGGATAGCAACCGGCGGCCGCCACCAAGCGAGCGCCTCTAATCAGCTCCCGATTTACTTCCGGCAAGCCATAAACCGCTTCGGCAATACATTCAGGGGCAAGGTGCTTCTGACGATACCAGCGCTCCCATAATGCAACATCACGAATACGAAAATCAGCAGAGAGATCCACCACTCTGGTGTGCCGCTTCATCAATTCAGGCATCATTTCCTGTGCAACGCCATGAGGTGTGGCAAAAAAAACAAGATCCAGACCTCCCAGCTGTTCAATGTCTGGCTCAGAGAAAGACAGGTCAAAAAAACCGCGAAGACTGGGGAACATCTCATCAACCCTGATGCCTGCTTCTTTTCTTGATGTAATGACCTCAACAGAAACCGACTCATGCCCTGAGAGCAGTCTCAGCAATTCAACGCCGGTATAACCTGTTCCACCCACAATCCCTACTTTTAACACTGAAAATTCTCCAGCCAGAATAAAAACCGTATAATAAGAGGCGACATGCTAAAGAGAAAGCCTTCATTGACTTTTTCATACCAAGCCTCACTTGATTGCGCCAAAGATAAAGCATCAGAAGGAATAATGAATGACATTCATCTGGATTAAAGCCTTGCACCTGATTGCCATGGTTTGCTGGTTTGCTGCGATATTTTATTTACCGCGCCTTTTTGTCTATCACGCCATGACCGATGATCATGCAGGCAATGAACGATTCAAGATAATGGAACGAAAATTGTTTCGAGGCATCGCCACACCTTCCGCAATCGTCACTGCTTTCCTCGGATTGTGGATGATTCACCTTAACCCCGAATATTATCTGGCAGCCAAATGGTTGCACCTGAAACTGGGCCTGGTCAGCCTGCTTGTTTTTTATCATGCGAGCTGCGCTTATTTCATCCGCCTGTTTGCAACAAACCAAAATAACTATTCACACAAATTTTATCGGATATACAACGAAATCCCTGTCTTTTTGCTGGTTGGTATTATCATCCTCGCTGTCGTCAAACCCGTCTAGGCATGATATTTACGCTATTTGGCATAATTGCCCCGACCTTTCTCTGCGCACTCAGCGGTTTTATCTGGGGCAAGAAAAAAAAGCCTTTTGACAATAACTTGATAGCCCTTCTGATTATGGACATTGGTGCACCGGCGCTGATTATCTCGACATTAACGACCATTTCTTTAAACAAGTCGGAACTTCTCAATTTCAGTGTTTACACTTTTTCGATATTACTGGTCACCAGCCTGATCAATTATCTGATGCTGTTGTTATTCAAGAAAGATATCCGAACCTTTCTGGTGGCTACAGTGTTTGGCAATCACGCCAACATGGGTTTACCTTTATGCCTCTTTGCATTTGGTGAAAAAGGACTTGCGCTCGCATTGATTTACTATGCGCTCGTCAGCTTTTTTCATTTTACCGCGGGCATAGCCCTGATGAGTGGCAGTCTGCAATTATCGCAACTGCTAAAAAAACCCATCATACTGGCGACCATCTTCTCATGCCTGATGCTGGCAACAGAAACCTCCTTGCCCCAATGGCTGAACAATACGCTCTCCTTACTGGGGCAGATGACCATTCCCCTGATGCTCATCACGCTCGGTGTATCCTTGTCTCGCCTGAAGATTGTTAACCTATCCGAATCTCTGCTGCTGTCTTCAATGAGGGTTATCACAGGGCTCGCCATCGCCTTTCTGCTTACAAAAGCACTGGCACTCGAAGGAATAACAAGGGGCGTGCTAATACTTCAATCCGGAATGCCTTTGGCCATTTTCAACTATTTGTTGGCCGAGCGTTATAAGAGAGACCCTGAGAAAATCGCTGGCATGGTGGTCACATCAACATTAATGTCATTAATATTGTTGCCCTTTATTTTGCAGTTAATCTTATAATTGTGGCCTGGCAGCCACTCACAACCTCTGAAAAGACAGGAAAGCACAAAATGGTTACAGTTTGTATACTTCTCATCATTATCGCGATTCTCGTGTGGCGCATTTACTCCACAGTGGACAGCTTCAACGAAGACCTGAAACAACTCAGGATTTTGGTCGGGCACATTGAACGACATCTGAGCAACATAACAGACGATGACGGGAACCGGTTCTTCATTCCGGGAGGTAATACTCACTCCATCAACACAATTCAGAAAAATGAATTGTGCAGCCTTTTAATGATCGACCCGCAGCTGGCAGAAATGATCATATCGGCAAGACCCTACCGCTCACTGGATGAAATCGGTCAGAAGGTAGAAAATATCTCAGATGCGGTTATGAAAGAAATTTTCAACAAATGTACGCTCTAGATTAAGCACCAGCCTGTATAGCAAGGCTATCAGCTTGCGTCTG
>JAGRJA010000235.1 GCA_020443005.1 Pseudomonadales bacterium | reverse complement strand
TACACAGCAAGTTCATCAATCAGGTTTTCGAGGTAATCTGTGACTAGCGGGTCGTTAAGCACCGGAGCCTGACTTCGGTAGATACGCAACCAGCTGTCACCGAGCAGCTTTTCTTCCTGAAGGGAAATAAATGAGGATGTACTGTCACCCAGTTCGGGCAAGTTGTAGGGGTTGGAATCGGCCGATACGAAGCCGGACCCGGAAAGCAAGATCATGCAAACAATCAGAATGAAAGAAGTCGGGCGGATTGCAGCAGGCTTTGAAAGCATATTCAGGGTGTCGGGTTTCGTGAGTTTGTGTAAAGTTGTATTTGTCCGGTGACAGTTGAGACGACTTCGACATAGGTTATACTAACTGACAGAAAAAATGCCAACAGGTTTAATGCTTTATTTGTTTTTCCTCTTGTTACCATGAATTTCTTTTCAGGATGAGCACTTGTCACTTATGTTGAATACGGCTGAGCTTGATCGACAGGTTTCAATTCGGGTGGATGCTTCCGGAGAGCACTGCCCGATGCCTTTACTGAAAACCAAAAGGGCGCTGAACCAACTGGCTTCTGGGCAGTCTGTGTGTGTAATCTCAACGGATAGTGGTTCGGTGAGGGATATAAAAGCCTATGCCAAGCAAAGTGGAAATGAGTTGCTGGCATTTTTTGAGGAAAACCTGAATTACATCTTTTATCTGAAAAAGGCCTGAAGCAGCTCATATGTTAAAAGTATTCTCAAAATGGCTGGATCAGTATCTCGGTGACGAAGAGGCACTTTTTCTGCTGCTATTGCTGTTTTTTGGTTTTGTTCTGATGTTGACCATGGGGGTAGTGCTTGCACCCGTCATTACTGCCCTGATTTTTGCTTTTGTCCTGCAGGGTATTGTCGAGAAATTGACCAGAAGAAATGTGAGTCAGTGGCTTGCAGTTGCTATTGTCTACTCGCTCTTTGTTTCTTCATTGGCAGCCATGTTCCTGCTTTTGCTGCCGATGGTCTGGAAACAATCGGGAAACTTTTTGAATGAAATGCCCGGGATGATTGAAAAAGGTCGCCAGGGTTTGTATTTGCTTCCTGAAAAATATCCGCAATTTTTTACTGCGGAACAGTTGCAATCCCTTTCAGACCAGTTGACCAGTGAACTCAGCGTAATCGGACAAAACCTGTTGTCGGTTTCCTTTTCAACATTTTCCAGCCTGATGGCTTTGATGGTTTATCTGGTGTTGGTGCCGATTCTGGTGTTCTTTTTTCTCAAGGACAGGGAGCGCCTTCTTGCCGGTCTGGCTGCCTTTTTGCCACGAAAGAGATTGATCCTCGATAAGGTATTGATGGAGATGGACCAGCAGATTGCCAATTATATTCGTGGCAAGTTCGTCGAGATTCTGATTGTCGGAGCGGCAGCGATTGTGTGTTTCCAGATCATCGGGCTTAAATATTCAGTGCTGCTTGGGGTATTGGTTGGATTATCCGTGATTGTGCCTTATGTCGGCGCAGTGCTTGTTACCTTGCCTGTGTTGGCGGTCGGTTTTTTTCAGTGGGGAGCAAGCGAACATTTTTATTACCTTATGGTGATCTACGGAGTCATTCAGGCACTTGATGGTAATGTGCTGGTGCCTTTGTTGTTTTCAGAGGCCGTTAATTTACATCCGGTGGTCATTATTCTTGCCGTACTGGTTTTTGGGGGTATCTGGGGATTCTGGGGTGTGTTTTTTGCCATTCCCCTGGCAACCCTGTTCAAGGCCGTTATCGCAGCCTGGCCACAGACCCAGACGATTGAAACCTGAAGCAGGTTGGTATTCATGATTTTATCGCGCAGTCATTTTCGTTTTTTGCTCTTTCTTTTTTCAAGCCTGTTTCTGGTTGCTGTTCATGCCGCAGTCGAGGTTGAAAAAAGCCCGAACGATTTGCGTGAGTACCGTTATACGATTCTTGAAAACCGTATGCAGGTGCTCTTGATTTCTGACCCGGAGGCCGAGAAGGAAGCGGTTGCCCTGGATATCAACATCGGAAGTGGTGATGATCCTGCAGACAGGCCGGGGATGGCACATTTCCTCGAACACATGTTGTTTCTCGGGACAGGCAAGTATCCCGACGCCGGTGAATATCAGGCTTACATCACCCGTCACGGTGGCTCTCATAATGCCTTTACCAGTCTCGAGCACACCAATTATTTTTTCGATATACAGTCCGGTTTTCTTGAACCGGCACTTGACCGTTTTTCACAGTTTTTTATCGCTCCATTGTTTAACGAGGAGTTTGTCAGCAGGGAGCGCAATGCCGTGCATTCCGAATTCATGGCGAGAGTAAAAGATGAATCACGGCGCAGTCAGGATGTTTATCGTGAAATTTATAACCCGAAAAACAAAATCGCCCGTTTCACTGTCGGGAATCTGGACACGCTTCAGGATACCGGCGATCAGGCGTTGAGAGAAGCACTGCTGGAATTTTTTGAAAGCTATTATTCGGCCAATGTGATGCGTCTGGTCGTGCTGGGCAATCGATCTCTGGATGAGTTGGAAACACTGGCAAGAGACAAGTTTTCTCCGATACAAAACCGGCGGGTTTCGCTCAAGCGGGAAGCACTACCCCTGTTTCCCGAAAACTTCTTGCCTGAAAAGCTCTACATCAAACCATTGCAGGATCAGAGGTTGCTGCGCCTCACTTTTCCCGTTCCCGATTTTGAGTTGCTCTACAGGAACAAGCCCGTTGATTATATCGCCTATATGCTGGGGCATGAGGGTGAAGGCAGTCTTTTGTCACTACTGAAAAGCAAGGGCTGGGCTGAAGGGCTCAGTGCAGGGCCCAGCGTTTCCAACCGGGAATCTGCCGCTTTTGCGATTTCAGTAAAATTGACGGATGAAGGTTACCGACACAGTGACGATGTGGTGGGCCTGGTTTTTCAGGCTATCGAGAAGCTGAAACGCTCTGGCATGGACAGGTGGCGATACAACGAGATCAGTGTGGTGAGGAATCTGGAATTTCGATATCAGGAAAAAACAGAGGCTATTAACTTCGTCTCTGCATTGGCAAACAATATGCATTATTACTCGCCGAATGACATCATCCGCGGAAGTTACCGCATGGACAAGTTTGTCGATCGCATGATACGAAATTACATAAAATATCTGGTGCCGGAAAATATGTTGCTGGAACTCAATGCCCCGGAGGTCAGAACGGATCGGGTGTCAGCGTTTTATGAAACAGAATATCGTCTTGAAGAAATTCCGGAGCAGAAAATTAACGCATGGAAGGTTGTGAAAATTGATAGCGCACTGTTCCCGCCAAACCCGAACGAATATATTGCCAAGCAACTCAAGATAAAGTCGTATACAGACCGTTTTCGAGGCAATCGCGGGCAGCCGCGCTTGATAAAGGCAGAGGAAAATCACCGGCTATGGTTTTTGCAGGATGAAAAATTCAGGGTTCCCAAAGGTGGAATCAATCTGTATGCGATCAGTGAATTAACCTCCCGCTCCGTCAAGAACGCCGTATTGACAGAAATGTTTGTGCGCATGATGCGCGATCAGCTTAACGAGCAGATTTATTCAGCCAGTCTCGCTGGCATGGACTTGTCGATCCGGCGCCGAACCCGCGGTGTCGAGTTTTCCATTTCGGGTTACAGTGACAAGCAAAGCCTGCTCTTGAATCGTGCAATTGATGTACTTGTAAAGCCGGCATTCGATGCCGAACGGTTTGCCAATCTGCGTCGGGAGTGGGTGGATGAACTTAAAAACGGGCGTAAAAAGTCGCCCTATATTCAGTTGTTGCATGCTGTGCCTGATATTTTTATCAAATCAGCATGGACAGACGAAGAGCAACTGGCCGAGGTTGAAAAGCTGAGTTTGCAAGAATTGCAGGGGTTTACACTTAACTGGTTGAAGAGTCTCACCATTGATACATTTATCTACGGTAACTTTACTGAAACAGATGCCCTGAAGTTATCCGTCGTTATCGAACATAATCTTGGGTTGCACCAGCAGCCTCACATCCGGCCCGAGTCCGGTGTGGTTTCGCTGCCCGCACAAAATCCGCCACCTCTCTATCCAATAGAAGCCTTGCACCCGGATCCCGCCTTGCTGATGTATGTTCAGGCGGCCGATGATAGTGAAAAGAGTCAGGTGATGATGCAACTTCTGGTTCAGGTCATCAATGCGCCTTTTTATCATGAGTTGAGAACCCGACAACAGCTTGGTTACATTGTTTTTGCCAATTATTATCCGGTTTCAAGGGTTCCCGCCGCTGCCTTTCTGGTTCAATCGCCGACCGTAGGCGTTGTTGAGCTTGATGCAAGGATCACTGATTATCTGACAGGTTTTGCCACTGTACTCTCATCAATGCCTGATGAAGACTTCCTCCGACATAAATCGGCGCTGCAAGCGGCGCTTGCAGAAGAGCCCAAGAACCTTTTTGAGCAAGGCGCCAGACACTGGCAGAGTATTTCGCTGGATTATCTGGGCTTTGATCATCAGGCACTGTTACTGGATGCGCTGGCTGATGTTGACAAGCAGGCGCTTGTGAAATTCTACAAAACAGTGATTAGCGGAAAAGCCTCTCGTAAGCTGCTATTGTCAACACCTGTCAGCGCAGCGGAAGTGAGCGGACAGCGCCCTTTCAGGCTGATTGATGACCTGTCTGCTTTCAAACAAAACCATATGGCCTATCCTTTGCCCTGATGAGAATGTGCTGATCAGGAGCAGAGGGTTTTCCTGGATTACACACACTGGGGAAAATCTTGCTGTCTGAGTGCTTCGAAACAGACAATTGCTACCGCATTGGAGAGATTGATGCTCCGGCTGTTGGCCAGCATCGGAATGCGTAATCTCTGGTTTTCCGGCAAGCTCTCAAGCAGTGAAGCAGGAAGACCCCGGGTTTCAGGGCCAAAAACCAGTATGTCTGAATCACGAAAACTTGCCTCGGTATAGCGGGTACGACCTTTGGTGCTGATGGCCAGCAGACGGTAAGGGTTTTCAAGGGATGTTAAAAAGTTTTGCCAGTTCTTGTGTGTGAAAACACGGCTCATGTGATGATAGTCAAGGCCCGCGCGTCGGACGCTTTTTTCATCAAGTGAAAAAGCCAGTGGTTCTATCAGGTGCAATTCAAACCCTGTATTGGCGCAAAGGCGAATGATATTGCCTGTGTTCGGGGGTATTTCAGGCTCAAAGAGAACAATTTTCATAACGGGTTTCGAACTATCCCTATTGGGCTGTTGCCATGAGTACGGCTATTATGCACAGTTTGATGATTCAGCGACAAAGTTTGCCGGGTTGAAAGCGAAAAACAGATGATTGGAGAATGGGTGTCCCGTATTCGTCGGGTCCTCGAATTTCCGATTCAAAACAGCTAAGGGGTTATTATGAAAAGATCAGCATCCTTGATCGCCGGGTTTCTGGCATTGACATTATTGCCGGCAACAGTTTTGCCGGCGCCTTCGGCAGAACAAATGCGCCGGGCGGCCAAAGTCGATCATGAGCGCTTGTCGAAAGCCGATGAGGAAGTCGGAAACTGGCTCCTTCATGGCAGAACCTATAATGAACAGCGATTCAGCCCTCTGGACAAAATCAACACCGAAAATATTGGGCAATTGGGTTTGGCCTGGAGTTTCGATACGGATCACAACCGTGGTCTTGAGTCGACACCGATCGTGATCGACGGGGTTATGTATTCCACCGGTAACTGGAGTGTGGTTTATGCCAACGACGCAAAAACCGGCGAACTGATTTGGTCGTTTGACCCGAAAGTGGATAAGTCCTGGGCTGTTTATGCCTGCTGTGATGTTGTGAACCGTGGCGTGGCTGTTTGGGAAGGCAAGGTTTATGTGGGGACCCTCGATGGCTATCTGGTAGCGGTCGATGCCGGAAACGGAAAGGAGTTGTGGCGTTCGCTCACGATTGATCAGAGCAAGCCCTATACGATTACTGGCGCACCACGCGTTGTCAAAGGCAAAGTGATTATCGGTAACGGTGGCGCGGAATACGGTGTTCGCGGCTATGTGACAGCCTACGATGCCAACTCGGGTGAACAGGCCTGGCGTTTTTGGGTGGTGCCGGGAAACCCGGCCGAAGGCTTTGAAAACCCCCAGATGGAGATGGCAGCCAAGACCTGGAGCGGCGAGTGGTGGAAAGAGGGTGGCGGTGGCACTGTATGGGATTCCATGGCCTATGACCCTGAGCTCAACCTTTTGTATATTGGCACTGGCAATGCTTCCCCCTGGAATCGCCTGCTTCGTAATCCCGAAGGGCTGGATAACCTGTTTCTTTCTTCAATTGTCGCCCTGAACCCTGATACTGGTGACTATGTCTGGCATTATCAGGAGGTGCCCAACGATGGCTGGGATTACACGGCAACCCAGCACATCATCATTGCTGATATCTATTGGGAAAACCAGTTGCGCAAGGTGCTGATGCACGCCCCGAAAAATGGCTTTTTCTTTTTGATTGACCGTGAAACAGGCGAATTTCTCTCTGCCGTTCCCTATGCTGAGGTCAGTTGGGCACTGGGTTATGATGAAAATGGACGCCCCATTGAAAACCCCGACAAGGATTATTCAAAAGGCCCGCAATTGATTCGTCCGTCATCAATGGGGGCCCACAATTGGCATCCGATGTCCTATAGCCCGGAAACAGGGCTGGTTTATATTCCTGCGATTCGTGCGGTAGTGGAATATGACCCTAACCCTGACTACAAGCGTGTTGAAGGTCGCTGGAATCTCGCGATGAAAACCATGAAAGAGCCGCCAGGTGACGATTTGTTCCAGCAGGTTATGGCTAAAAAGATGACCAGTGGCTCACTGCTTGCGTGGGATCCGCAGAAACAACAGGAAATCTGGCGTGTGCAACATCCGCTGACCTGGAACGGTGGCGTGATGAGCACGGCGGGCAATCTTGTCTTTCAGGGGACTGCCGATCAACGATTTGTTGCCTACCGGGCTACCGATGGCAAAAAGTTGTGGGAGTTTCCAACACAGACAGGCGTAATTGCACCACCTGTAACCTACATGGTTGATGGTGAGCAATACATAGCCGTTCAGGCTGGTTGGGGTGGTGCTTTCGGCCTGGCTGCCGGCCTCAAGCCACCGCCGGGGCCGAAGCGTAGCCGGATTCTGGCATTCAAATTGAATGGGCAGGCCAGCCTTCCTCCTCTGCCGACGCCGGCATTGAGAAATGACCCTCCACCTCGTACCAACGCCAGTGAAGAGGTTCTGGCCCATGGCAACCAGCTTTATCACACCTATTGTGTTGGTTGTCACGGTTTGGCTGCCGTGAGTAACGACACTGTGCCCGATTTGCGTTTCATGCATCAAAGCCGTCACGACGGTTTCAAGGCCATCGTTTTGGGTGGGGCGCTGAAAGGGCTGGGCATGGTTGGTTTTGCTGATCAATTGACAGAAGAAGATGCTGATGCGATTCATGCCTACATAATCGATCAGGCAAATGATGTAATTGATGAAGAGAAAAATCCGCCTTCTGAATGGAGCCGCTCCCTGAAAATATGGTTCTATGAAAAGCTTGGCGATCTCATGGATGCAGTGTTGTAACACTTTCTATGGCTGTTGCGCCTGACTTGACAGCGGCCATTCTTGCTGGCGGTAAAAGTACCCGCATGGGGCAGCACAAGGCTTTGTTGCGTCATGGGTACGGGCCTGATCAGCCGAGTTTTATCGAAAACCTGATAGATGGGCTTGCCGGTGTAGCTTCTCGGGTATTGATTGTTGGAGAACCGCAGCCTGGTCTGTATGCCGGGCTTGGAGCGCCCCTTGTTCGTGATTCTTTGCAGAATGCCGGGCCGCTCTCGGGCATTCTGGCTGCTCTGGAAAGTGCAACAAGTGAATTTGTGCTTATCTGTCCCTGTGATACACCGTATGTACCGGTTGATTTGGCAGCAGGTTTGTTGGGCCAACTCAAGATGCGAAAGAATGACCTGGTGTTCTGTCAAGAAAACGGGCGTGACCACCCCTTGTTTGCAGTGCTTCGTATACACCTGGCCGATTCGTTGAGGCATTTTCTGGATGGCGGTGGAAGAAAGGTGCTGGACTGGATGGAAGCACAGAACCACAGTCGTTATGATGTAAGCAGCAATGACTTTATTTGCCGGAATATCAATACACTGGATGATTATCATCAGTGGTTGAAGAGAAAGGAGAATGCTTCATGACAATTGCTGCTGTCTTGCAAACCCTGCTACAAAAGCTTCGCCGACTGCTTCAGTTGACGAGAAGCTTCGCCTGCTTTTTTTTGCTTTGTCTTTGCCAGCCCGTTATGAGCTTGCAGTACCAGCATGCCGATTGGCAGCAGGGTGGTCTTGTCGTTGGTCATGTTGAGCCTGGAGCAACACTTGTCTATCAACAGGAGGAAGTCCTGATCGGAGACGACGGCTTGTTTGTGATCGGTCTGGGGCGCTATGCGCCGCCAGAGGTGGCATTAAAGGAAATTTCCGCCAATGGTGAAGTTGTAGAACATCGTTTCCAGGTGAAGCAACGCGATTTCGATATTCAAT
>JAGRJA010000234.1 GCA_020443005.1 Pseudomonadales bacterium | reverse complement strand
GCCTCCTGAAGCATACGCTTTTCATTTCGAACAATGATGTCAGGGGCATTAAGATCAAGCAGTCTTTTCAGGCGGTTATTTCGGTTGATGACTCTGCGGTACAAATCATTCAGGTCTGAAGTGGCAAAACGCCCGCCATCAAGTGGCACCAATGGTCGCAAATCAGGAGGCAACACAGGCAAAACTCTGAGAACCATCCACTCTGGCTTGATATTCGAATTTGAAAACCCTTCGAGCAGTTTGAGGCGCTTGGAAAATTTCTTTAATTTGGTTTCTGAATTTGTATTGGGTATTTCTTCCCGAAGCATCTTGATCTCTTCTTCGAGATCAATATCCATCATAAGATCCATGATCGCCTCGGCACCTATTTTGGCTTCAAATTCGTCGCCAAACTGCTCCATAGCCTCATAATATTCTTCATCTGTGAGCAGCTTTCCTTTTTCCAGGGTTGTGTACCCTGGATCGGTGATTACGAAAGACTCAAAATAAAGAACGCGCTCAATATCACGCAAGGTCATGTCAAGCAGCATACCAATCCGTGACGGCAGAGACTTCAAAAACCAGATATGTGCAACAGGGCTCGCCAGTTCGATATGCCCCATTCTTTCTCGCCGTACACGAGCCAGCGCAACCTCTACACCACATTTTTCACAGATAACACCACGGTGTTTGAGTCGCTTGTACTTTCCGCAAAGACATTCATAATCCTTTACAGGGCCAAAGATTTTCGCACAAAACAAACCATCTCTTTCCGGCTTGAAAGTTCGATAGTTGATTGTTTCCGGCTTTTTTACCTCACCATAAGACCATGACCTGATTTGCTCTGGCGATGCCAAACCAATTCGGATACGATCAAACTCATCTGTACTTCCCTGACTTTTCAATAAATTAACTAAGTCTTTCAAGGCCTTTCCTCCAATCGGTGCTCTCTACTCGCTACGCAACTCGCAGCACCCGAAAAAATGTGATCATTAAGCATCAAGTTCGATATCAATGCCCAGAGAACGAATTTCTTTAACAAGTACATTAAATGATTCAGGCATTCCCGGCTCCATACGATGATCGCCATCAACAATGTTTTTGTACATCTTGGTTCGGCCATTGACATCGTCGGACTTGACCGTGAGCATTTCCTGAAGCGTGTAGGCTGCGCCGTATGCCTCAAGCGCCCAGACTTCCATCTCACCAAACCTTTGACCACCAAACTGAGCCTTGCCGCCAAGTGGCTGCTGGGTAACCAGGCTATAAGAACCGGTAGACCTCGCATGCATTTTGTCATCAACCAGATGGTTCAATTTCAGCATGTACATGTAACCCACGGTAACCGGTCTTTCAAATGGATCACCCGTTCTTCCGTCATACAATTGCATTTGTCCACTCAAAGGCATATCAGCCAGTTGCAGGAGCTCCTTGATCTCATCCTCTCTCGCACCATCAAACACCGGAGTTGCCATCGGCACACCATCTACAAGATTGTGTGCCATATTGATGATTTCCTCATCATTCAGCGAGCCAATATCCTCTCCGGCCGAATCACCCGCACCGTAGATCTTCTCAAGAAATGCACGGATCTCGGACGCCTTTCTCTGCTCAAGCAACATCTGGTTGATTTTGTCGCCCAGCCCTTTTGCAGCCAAGCCCAGATGGACCTCCAGTATCTGCCCCACATTCATGCGAGACGGGACACCCAAGGGGTTCAGGACAATATCCACTGTTTCGCCATTCTCATCGTATGGCATGTCTTCAACAGGCATAATGACCGAAATTACACCCTTGTTTCCATGTCGGCCAGCCATCTTGTCGCCAGGCTGGATTCTGCGCTTCACAGCCAGATAAACCTTGACAATTTTCAGCACGCCTGGCGCAAGATCATCCCCACCAGTAAGCTTTTTACGCTTGATTTCGAAACGCTCCTGATGCTGTTTTGCCAGTGCCTCGAGACCAGCCTCTGCTTTTTCAATCTGCTCGTTCAGAGCGGTGTCAATCATCCTCAATTTGAACCACTCATCCTTGCCAAGTCCACTCAACACATCTTCAGTCAACTTGGTACCTTTTTTCAGACCAGCTCCGCCACTCACTTCCTGATTCAGTAATGCACTTTTCAGTCGCTGGAGAGTAGCCTCTTCCATAATTCTGAATTCTT
>JAGRJA010000233.1 GCA_020443005.1 Pseudomonadales bacterium | reverse complement strand
TGCCTTCCATTTCGATCGCGCCACCAAAATAGATGCGCTCGAGCCAGCCAGACCCGGACTCGTGCGTTTTGTTTGCGTCGGCTTGTGCCGCTAACGGTTCCGGCTTGCCTGTTGAGCGGGCTTCCTTTAACTCGTTTTCGAGTATTAATATACGGGATTTTAATGTTTCCAGTTCTTCAAGTACGCGGCTCATGTTTTCAGCATCGTTTGCCGCCATGGTGTTCCCGGAAAGAAGCGATAAAACAAGTGCGGTTTGGATTGGACCTTTGTTCAAAGTATTGACTCCTCAGTGTTTGTTTTCGCGAATCTTAATGATAATTGTTATCATTTGCAATATAAAAACTGTTTAAATGTCACTTTTATCTTGGAATTGCGTTGGAAGGGGTAAGCAGTGTTGTTGGCAGGGATATACTGTCGATGGGGAGCATGTAGCTGTTGATCTGGGAAAATGGCAAAAACAGGCTTGAGGTCATGACACATACCCGTTCAGGATATGTGTCGGTTTCGGGTTTACGGTTATTCGGGTTTTTGAAAAACCAGACTGGCATTGGTGCCACCAAAGCCAAAGCTGTTGGACATTACCCGTTCAAGTGAGGCTTCCCTTATTTCTGTAACAATCGGCATTCCGCAGGCTTCAGGATCAAGCGTGCCGACATTGGCCGATGCGCATATAAAGTTGTGTTGCTGCATGATCAGCGAATAAATAGCTTCCTGAACACCGGCCGCGCCAAGAGAATGACCGGAAAGGGATTTGGTGGAGCTTATGGGTGGAATTTTATCACCGAAAGCGGCTTTTACCGCTTTAAGTTCTGCGAGGTCGCCGACAGGAGTGCTGGTTCCGTGGGCATTGATATAGTCAATTGAGCCGTTAATGGTTGACAGTGCCTGTTGCATGCAGCGCTGGGCGCCTTCACCGGAAGGGGCAACCATGTCATAGCCATCCGATGTGGCACCGTAACCGACCAGCTCGGCATAAATTTTGGCGCCGCGTGCCTTGGCATGATCGAGTGCTTCCAAAACCAGCATCCCGCCACCACCGGCAATCACAAAGCCATCCCTGTCGGCATCATAGGCGCGAGAAGCTTTGGAAGGGGTGTCGTTATACTTGGTGGAAAGTGCCCCCATGGCATCGAACAGGCAGCTGAGGGTCCAGTGTTCTTCTTCGCCGCCACCCGCAAAAACGATATCCTGTTTTCCGAGCTGGATCTGTTCCATGGCAGCACCAATACAGTGAGCACTGGTTGCGCAGGCTGAGGAAATGGAATAATTAACGCCCTTGATTTTGAAAGGCGTAGCGAGGCAGGCTGAAACCGTGCTGCCCATCGTCTGGGTGACACGATAGGGGCCAACCCGTTTCAGACCCTTGCTGCGCAGGATGTCGGCAGCCTCAACTTGATTGGATGAAGATGCTCCTCCAGAACCGGCGATAAGCCCCGTTCTGACATTGGATACCTGAGCCTCAGTCAGGCCGGAATCGGTAATGGCCTGCTGCATTGAGAGGTAGGCGAAAGCGGCTGCATCACCCATGAAGCGGAGGATTTTTCTGTCGATGTGGTCTTTGAGGTCGAGTTCGATCGAGCCGGCAACATGACTTCTGAAGCCCAGCTCCTTGTATGCTTCCTTGAAGCGGATTCCGGATGTTCCTGTTTTCAGAGAGGCTGTTACTTCATTGATATTGTTACCCAAGCTGGAAATGATACCCATACCGGTAACGACAACTCGCTTCATCGAAAGAGCTCCTTCATCTATTGCTTACTGAATGTTATGGCATGATTATCGCACAGAGCGCATGCGCTGTCTTAATGTCAAACACTTAATGTAGAGTCGGGTGTTTCTAGAAAGCATCGGTACTGGTAAACAGGCCGACCTTCAGATCTTTGGCCTGATAAATGAGGCGCCCGTCAACTGATACTGTGCCATCGGCAATGCCCATTATCAGTTTTCGTTCGATTACGCGACTCAGTTCAATGTGATAGGTGACTTTTTTTGCGTTAGGCAAAACCTGACCGGTAAATTTGACTTCACCCGAGCCCAGTGCTCTACCCCGGCCGGGGTTTCCTTTCCAGCCGAGAAAGAAACCGACAAGCTGCCACATGGCGTCGAGCCCAAGACAGCCTGGCATAACGGGGTCGCCCGGAAAATGACAGGAAAAAAACCAGAGGTCAGGGTTGATATCCAGTTCGGCGATGATTTCACCTTTGTTATATTGGCCGCCTTTATCGGAAATATGTGTAATGCGGTCAAGCATCAGCATCGGAGGAACAGGTAACTGGGCATTGCCTTTGCCGAACAGTTCGCCGGCACCACAGGCCAGAAGCTCTTCTTTTGTAAAACTGCCTTGTTTGCTCAAATGACTAAACCTGCTGATTAGGGGGAGACAAGGCCCGTAATTCTAGCGCCAACTGTTAATATGTCCAGTTATTTTGTGTTCTGCATTCCCGAAAGAGCTGCCCAAAGATGAATTCGATACCCTCTGTTATATCGCCGGAAACAAATTATTATGAATTGTTATTTAATGTATTCAGTCAGGTGCATTGAAGCGATAACACAGGTAGAATCCGAAGCAGGGTTGTCTCCGGTTGTTTTGTCGCCGAGGGAAGTAATCAATTAAAAAATTCAGGGCTATTTTGTGATTAATCGTTGTCTTTTTCCAGTTGCCGGTTATGGCACCCGCTTTTTACCTGCTACCAAGTCCATGCCGAAAGAGATGTTGCCGATCGTTAACAAGCCACTGGTACAATACGGTGTCGAGGAAGCACTGGATGCGGGGCTTGACCAGATCGGCTTTGTCACCGGGCGCGGCAAGCGAGCCATCGCCGATCATTTCGATGTCAACTATGAGCTTGAACACCAGATCAAGGGTACAGGAAAAGAGAAGTACCTCAGTTGTATTCGCGGTGTAATGGATAGAGGCGTTTTTTCCTTCACCCGTCAAAGTGAAATGAAAGGTCTGGGGGATGCCATTCTTACAGGCCAACGGCTGATGGGAACAGAGCCTTTCGGGGTTATCCTCTCCGATGATCTTTGTTTTGGAGATGGCTCTGGTGTGATGGCGCAAATGGTCAAGCTTTACGAAGAGTTCCAGTGCTCCATTATCGCCATTCAGGAAATTGACGGTGATGATATTGAAAAATTTGGTGTCATTGCTGGCGATAAAGTGCGTGACGGAGTCTATAAAGTAACCGATATGGTTGAAAAACCGGCAAAAGAAGATGCACCGTCAAATCTGGCAATAATTGGTCGTTATATTTTAACCCCGGATATTTTCGATGTGCTCGGCTGGACACCCCCCGGTAAGAATGGCGAGGTTCAGCTGACCGATGCACTCAAGGTTCTCAGTAAAACACAAGGTGTTATTGCCTATAAATTCAAGGGCTTGCGTTTCGACTGCGGCAGCATCGACGGCTTCGTCGAAGCCACGAATTATGCCTATAAAAATGTGTATAAACCCATCTGATTAATTTTGCAGATTTAATGGAATTGCGATGACTGAAATAACCTGTTTCAAGGCTTACGATGTTCGTGGGCGTGTACCGGATGAATTGAATAAAGATGTTGCCTATCGTATCGGGCGGGCGTTTGCCCAGTATTTACAAGCCGGTAAGGTTGCTTTGGGTCACGATATTCGACTGACGAGCCCGTCCATTAGTCAGGCCGTAGCCAACGGTATTATGGACGCCGGTACTGATGTCTATGATATTGGTTTGTGCGGTACAGAAGAAATTTACTTCACAACTTTTGATCAGGCGCTTGACGGTGGTATTGCCGTAACGGCCAGCCACAACCCGAAAGACTACAACGGTATGAAGTTTGTTCGCGAAGGTTCCAAGCCCATCAGTGGTGACACCGGCCTCTTTGATATCAAGGCGTTAGCGGAGTCTGGCAACTTTGCAGAACCTGTACGCCGCGGGCAAACCTTTTCTCTGGATATAGCGGATCGTTACCGTGACCACCTGCTTTCCTATGTTGATATCAGTGCATTGAAGCCGCTGAAGATTGTGGCTCACGCGGGTAACGGTGGAGCCGGTCGGGTTATTGACCAACTGGAGCCCTTTTTGCCCTTTGAGTTTATCAAGGTTCAACATGAAGCTGATGGCAATTTTCCTAACGGGGTGCCGAACCCTCTGCTTGAAGAAAACCGGCTACCGAGTATTGAGGCGATTCATGCCCATAAAGCAGACCTGGGAATTGCCTGGGACGGTGATTTTGACCGGTGTTTTTTCTTTGATGAAACGGGGCGGTTTATTGAAGGCTATTATGTTGTGGGTTTGCTGACAGAAGCCTTTCTCTCGAAAAC
>JAGRJA010000232.1 GCA_020443005.1 Pseudomonadales bacterium | reverse complement strand
GGTTTGTAACTGTTCCGTTGTCAGCGTAATGCGAAACACCCCTTTCGATTTATGCATGTCATTCAGCGTAATCGAATCTATCCTGAAGCTGTCCTTGACAGAGTTCCATGCCCGCTTGTAATCAAGATAAAGCATCAGATGAGGGTCTTCGGGTTTGAGAAAAAGCGCTACTTTTCGACTACTACCAATTGCCTGTGCCAACAACGAAGCAGAAGCCTTCTCCTCATGATTCAGGGCTTCAGACATTTTGTTAACAAGCCATAGCTCCCGGGAAGGGTTAATCGAATAAGCTGGCCAATTGACTTTCTGCGGTTCACTCAAGGCAACGATATCGGTGACATAGGCGGTCAGCTGTGTAATATGAATTTCGGTGGAATTGTTGTGCAAGCCTTGCTCCATCTGTATGCGATAACGATCCCTGTATTGCGGTTCCGTTGGCAAGCTCAGCCAGTCTGTCTCTATCGTACCCGTGGTCGCATCGATATAACCAACAGGCAAATGATTGCGACTGAGAAAGTTGCGTACCCGTGGCCAAACATGGCTGGGAGACTGATTGACAACAATCCAGGAGCGATTATCAAGGTCTTGCACCTTAACAAGCTCGCCTTTGCGCGCGAAAGAAAAGTCCGATGGCTTCATCAACTCGAACTTCTCTGGCAAGGATGACTGATTATCAGCGATAGGCGGAATATAAAACAATTCCGCCATTTCAATGGATCCTACACCCGCCGGCACTCGCATAACATCAATTGCTTCAGCCTTGAGGTAGTCATCGCCCCTGTCACGAAACCAGCCATTTTTACCGAACAACTTGTCACCGGCAGCAGTACCACAGCCACTCAGATAAATACACAACAACAAAAAACATACAAAACGAAATATCATTTAACTCTCTCTAAACAAGATGGTGTTGCTGCATGGCCGAGCGAACTGCTTCATGATAACTGGCTGAAAGTGGTGTTAAGGGAAGCCTTATGCCTGCCCCTATTTTCCCCATCTGCTGCAAGGCCCACTTCACTGGAATGGGGTTGGCTTCCAAAAACAGGGCATCGTGGAGTGGCATCAGTTGCTGATTGATTTCCCGAGCAGGCCCGGCATCGCCGGCAATCGCAAGTGATGCCATTCTGGCAACCATGGCTGGCGCAACATTGGCTGTCACGGAGATATCACCCTTGCCCCCCATCAACATCAGTTCAACTGCCGTTGCATCATCACCGGAATAAACCAGAAAATCATTATCACAAGCATCAATTATCTCTTTTGCCCGATCCAGATTTCCCGTTGCTTCCTTGATACCAATAATATTGCTGATTCTTGAAAGTCTCTCAACCGTTGCCGGCAACATATCACAGGCGGTTCTGCCCGGCACATTATATAAAATCTGTGGAATAGCCACTGATTCGGCAATCAGTTTATGGTGTAAAAACAGCCCTTCCTGGGTAGGTTTATTGTAGTAGGGTGTCACAAGAAGACATGCATCAGCGCCGGCTTCTTTGGCCTCTCTGGTCAACTCAATGGCCTCCCGGGTTGAATTGGCTCCGGTACCGGCAATCACGGGAATTTTCCCGGCAACCTGATCAACCACCTTGCGAATGACTTCACAATGCTCCCTGACAGTCAGCGTAGCAGACTCACCGGTTGTTCCTACTGCAACAATGCCATGAGTCCCCTGATCAAGATGCATATCTACCAGACGATGCAAGCTCTCCCAGTCAAGACTTCCATCAGCCAACATAGGGCTGACCAGCGCTACAATACTGCCTGAAATCATGTTTTTCTCCAACCGGAAAAAGCAAAGGGGAAATGGTACTTGGGCGTCGGGATTAGCTCAAGCACTATCGAGCAAGTCACAAAAGTTTCCAGTTTTCTTTTGTAAAATCGGCCAGGGAAGCAGTCTCTCTTGCTGCTCTGCCCTCCTTTTCCAACTTGATCAAATGCGCCCAAAGTGAGACGCTGGCAACAGGATGAAGCCGTGTGTCGACATCATCATAGACAAGTGCCGTCAAGGCTTTCAAACCGCACTTGCCACCAAAGGCAGCAAGTTTCTCAACAACCTTTTCCTCTCTTTTCAGACGGTGATCAATAAGCCAGTCGATCCACTCCATCGGTTGTTCCACTAATGCGCCATGACCGGGTGCCAGCGCGCTTATCTCGTAACTTTTCAAAAGTTGCAGTGATGCAATGTAATCTGCCATATCGCCTGCCGGCGGAATGATGACGACGGTGGAGCCTTCCATAATATGGTCGCCGGTAAACAGCATTCCCTCCTGTTCAAGCAAATAGCAGAAATGGTTGTCGACATGACCCGGTGTGTGAATGGCCTGTAATCGATAATCATGGCCGGATATCCATTGCTCATGCTGGACATTTTCGTCAACAGAAAAACTCTCATCCTGATGACCATCATTACTCATCACCGAGCCGACCAGAGTTGCTCCGGTAAGTCTGGCAAGCTCTGACGCTGCCGGGGAGTGATCAGGATGGGTATGGGTGACACAAATGCTTGCAACCGAGGCACCGGTTGCCTCGAGAATCGCATCGATATGCTCTGGCTGGGCCGGCCCCGGATCAATCACGACACTATGGCTGTCGCCAATAATATAGGTATTGGTTCCCGGGCCCGTCATATAACCGGGATTATTGGCCGTCAAACGCCTGACACGATCCGATAACCTGACGGGTACGAAAGGCTCAAAACCCGGTTTTGTCATCAAGCGAGGTCTATCGAAACCAGCGGGTCAGTCTCAGCCTCATAGTCGATGGAATCAAAACCAAAACCGAACAACTTGAGAAATTCGTCCTTGTAGCCCTGATAATCCGAAATCTCGAAAAGATTGTCATCGTTGACCTGACGCCATAATGACTCCACTTCACGCTGTATGGCAGGTTGCAACTCTTTGGTATCCATTCTCAAACGACCGTGATCATCCGTTTCAGGCGACGCCTGACACAAACCATTGGCAAACAGCCCATAAATCTGTTCGATACAGCCTTCATGCACACCTTGCGCCTTCATGACACGAAACAACAAGGCCAGATAGAGTGGCATAATCGGAATGGCAGCACTGGACTGGGTCACCAGCGCCTTGAGCACAGAAACATAGGCCTTTCCATTAAGGCTCGCCAGATTTTCCTGAATGGCCTGTTGAGCCCGGTCCAGATCTTTTTTGGCCGCGCCAATCGTGCCGTGCCAGTAAATATCCCAGGTAAGCCTGTCACCCAGGTAGGTGTAGGCTGTTGTCTGGCAGTTTTCCGCCAACACACCGGCTTCTTTTAAGGCTGAGATCCAGCGCTCCCAATCCTCTCCACCCATCACAGCTACGGTATTGGCAATTTCTTCCTCAGTCGCCGGCTCGATTGTCACCTCTTCAACCTTGTCCTTGTTGGTATTTACGCCTCTTTGCGTAACTGACTTGCCAATGGGCTTTAACACCGAGGTATGTAATACACCGGTATCGGGATGCTGACGCCGTGGGGAGGCGAGGCTGTAGACAACCAGATCAACCTGGCCAAGATCCTGTTTTATCAGCTCGATCGTTTTTTGTTTGATTTCATCGGAAAAAGCATCACCGTTGATGCTCTTTGCATAGAGGCCTTCCTTTTCGGCTGCCTGATGAAATGCAGCAGAGTTGTACCACCCCGCCGATGCAGTTCGTTTTTCGTCCGGTTCCTTTTCAAAGAAAATGCCCAAAGTGGCTGCATGCCCGCCAAAAGCAGCCGTAATTCGGGAAGCCAGGCCATAACCCGTTGAGGCACCAATCACCAATACTTTTTTGGGTGGATTTTCCAAATCACCTCTAGAGCGGACAAAGTCAATCTGTTGTTGCACATTTGCAGCACACCCCTGAGGATGAGCACTTGTACAGATAAAACCGCGAATCTTGGGCTGAATGATCATATTGCTCCCCTTTAGCCTCCTGAAAACAGAAGCGGCATTATAAAGACTTCCTCACAGAGATATAATAGCAACTGCCAAATCATTCAGGGAATCCGGGGTTTTATGCTTAAAGTGAGCTCATCAGATGAATGGCTGGACTGTGTTATCAACGATATGGACACTTTCCTGCCACAACACGCTACCGCCGAGAAAAAGGCATCGGGCATGGCTTTGTCTCTGGTGTCCCACTACCCGGATAAAAGCGATATTGTAAAAACCATGACCGATATCGCGATTGAAGAGCTCGCTCACTTCAGGGATGTACTGAAACTTATGCAGGAACGCAACCTGCTTCAATGCCGGGACGAAAAAGACGGGTATGTTCTGCAATTGAGAAACCACTTCAGAAAAGGCAGTGAGGACTATCTGATGGATCGCCTGTTAGCCGGGGCCATCATAGAAGCAAGGGGCGCAGAACGCTTTGGACTGATTGCAGAGACCCTGCCGGAAAGCAAGCTCAAAACTTTCTACAAAACCATCACGCAGTCAGAAGAAAGACATCACGAAGTTTTTATCAGTCTGGCCAGAAAGTATTTTGATGATGAAGCAATCAATAAGCGTCTCGATATTCTGCTTGAGATAGAAGCGCGGATTCTGGAGGCGCTTCCCGTGCGCTGTACCCTGCACTAGGTTTTTCAGCGCCGGCACCCGGATAATCATTGTGCTGGGTCAAAAATACCGATCTCGGCTGCTTCATCAAGAATAACCTGCATTTCATCCACCTTCATAAACTGTGCACATGAAGCGCCTTTTTGATTGGGGTGCTCTCCCTTTCTCCATCGACTTTCACAGATAACACCGCGCTGGTGCAAATCAACCGCGTCCGGGTAATGCACTGAAAAACCAATCAAATAATAAACAAAAACCAGACCCGGAAAGCACCAAAGCGGCGATGGAAGGCTGCTTCTGTTTTCCGCAGCAAGGTATTTTCTGTCTACAAGCAGAGCCAGAAAAAAAGCGAGAAAAAAAACAGCATATAAACTGTATCGGGCTGTCGGTTGAAAACTGAAATAGCGCCCTGTCGCGATCACACCAATGGTTGAAAGACAGTACAACATCGCCACAAAAAGAAACAAATGATTGCGTAATATGTCGTAAATATTTTTGCCCGAATAGATACATGTCGACAAAAACAGCATCAACCCCAGTAAAAACACAATCACACCGTAATCATTGGCTAACCAGAAAAACGCATAACCACAGGCGCCAACAAACCAGAATAGAATTTGCAGAAATATAGACAATAAACCTGCCAGTGAACTCACTTCTACCGGCGCCGATTCCAAGGGAGAAACCAGAAAAAAATACGAAAAAACCAGTAAAAAACTGATAACAACATGAGCCAGACAATAGAAATATCGATCGGCAGATTGACAAAACAAAAGCAAGCATCCGGCAAAAAGGCAGAGGGCTATACCGGATGCGAAGCTGTATGTGGAGAGTATCATCAATAATTCAGCGAACACAAAAAAACGGAAACCGCGGTTCGTATTTGCAAAGAGATACAAGGAAATTACACCTAGCGCCAGCCCAAAATAGTGATTGGCGGTGCAGGCTGCACTCAACATGCAGGTATTATGGCTTGGAGTAAGCAACACAGGCATGACGATGGCAGCCAGAAAAACCCTCTGCTGCCAGAAGTATTTCTTCCAGAACAAAATCGTCATACCGGATACAACAATCAGAAAGGTACAAAACAGGTTAATCAACTTGATATTAATCGCACCGGTCAGATAATAACTACCGATACTCATCAACTGCATACCCAGTAAAAGATGGTTGGCGTGATGGCTAAATAGTACATCACGGTAATCGGCATAGCTGCCTGCCTGAAAAAAACGCGTGGTACTCCGAATGATATAACGCGCCTCATCGCTGCCCAGCAAGGCATTGGTAGAGAAGTTGTAGGATTGATAAAGCGTAAAAAAAACAACAAGACAGGTGATCGACAAAAACAACCGGGGAAGCAATAAATTTTTAACTGAAGAAGTCGACAAACCCAATCACCACAAGCAACGCTCTGGGGGCATTTCACCCTGAAGACAGACTATCTGTTAACGGTCGTTAACCGCTATAATAGCCGCTGATTTTTCGATGATAGCATTTTGCCGCTACCAACAGTGAGCACACTTTAACCGGATATAAACCAAATGAGAACACAGGCGATTAACTTGTTGCAGAAGTTGAGTCAAAGGGCGTTTTTTTGCCTTTTTCTGGTTCTCATTTGCCAAACAGCCCAACCCCAGACCCTAGACCTCAGTGCCTATACCGCTCAGGAAGATCAGAAAATCACTGATCGAAACAGCATCGAAAAAACCAAAAAAGAGATCAGCGAGCGATTAAGAAACACATCCGATACCGAGATAATCAGTGAGTTAAACAAGAACATCACCAACCTTGATCGCCAATTGATCATTCTCGATGAACTGGAGAGGCAGCAATTCGAGTCTTCACCTCAACTGACGCTTCCCGATGAAAGTCAGCACATCAGCATTAGTCGCTATGACCTCTGGCTTG
>JAGRJA010000231.1 GCA_020443005.1 Pseudomonadales bacterium | reverse complement strand
GCGAAAGTCATTCAAGCAGTTTATCCAGCAACTGGTCGAGCTGGATAGTGACAGGCATTTTTATAACTGTTTGTGGAAAAACTATTCCGGTTTTGTGCGTTCCCTGATCGAGAACCGCTTTGTGTTCTCGCCTTTCTGGGGTTCGCATTATGCGGGTAATCATGACTGGGAAGACTCCTACGAGCGCAGCAAAAAAGCCGCCTTCAATGCGCTGGCCAATGAGCGGGTGAGTGTGCTGCTTGAAATTGTGCTGGATCGCCTCTATGTCTTGCGTAACCAGTTGATGCACGGTGGTGCAACCTATCAAAGTCAGGTAAACCGCAGCCAGGTCAAGGATGGTTGTCGTATGATGACAGAACTGCTGCCGGTGATTATCACCATTATGATGCAGCATGCCGACAAGGGCTGGGGGCAGATCTACTACCCGGTCATCAAGGATTGATTTTTACGCCGATTGTCTGTTTTCCTGAATCGCTTCCAGCCACTGTGAAACCAGCTTGCGTGTTGCCCCTTCGACAGGCGCATTGCAGTAGCTTTTGAAATCCACAATCGTATATTGATCACCCTTGGGCTTGATTGCCAGTGTCGCCCGTTGCTCGCCATGCACCTGAAAAAAATACAATTCGCCATTGAGCGCGGCTTTGTGAAAGCCTCCGGCGCAATGGTGCATGGTGCGGCCTTCGTCAAACAGCGCACCTGTCGAGTTGATCCATTGTAATTGGGGGGGAAGGCTGTCCAGCAGGTTGCCCGGTACGGGTAAGGGCTGATCCTCAACTGTTTTCCGATTGACAGCATCAACCAGCTCATCGTGCAGGTTGATCAGGCCTTCAAGGTCTTGAACCGGCTGATCAAGCCGGATTTCAAGTTCACGACACATACGGCAAATGTCATTGAGCAGAAAGCGGAAGTCTCGCACCTCAACTGCGGCAAACAGCAGGTTTTGTGTGAGTATACCGCTGGTTTCTTCCGGCATATTGATCAGGTGCATCACCGACTTGTTGATGCGCGGCAAATGGCTCAAGAGCTTGCGATACTTGTCATGTTGCATGGCCTTGCGCAGATTGAGTGCAAGCGTGCCATCGATATCATCCGGAGACAGTTTCTTCAGCAAGCGCAGTGTACTGGCTTGCCCGTCGAACTCTAGCCATTGGGCAATGTCCTTGCGTGAGTGGCCAGGTGAGAGCAGGCGGCGTATTGATCGGTTGGGGTTTTGCACGGGGCGTGATTTAAACACCCAGCTTGAGGCGAGCGCCCAGGCCAGCCCCGGGTTGGAATCAGTCAATTCAATTGCAGCCGGGCCACAGCGCCCCATCATGGCGAGCAGGTGCCACTGTCGGCGTTTAAAAGGGCTGACAATATCCTGCACTGTCTTCGGTACAAAGGCGCGCCATTCATCGGTGGCGAAGGGGGTGCAGGTATGTTCGGGTACAGGCCCGGGCCGTGCCATCAGGGCGCAGATATAGCAGGGCGGATTCTTGTGCAAGGTAAAACCTTCGGGGAAGAAGAAGCGCGTAGCCGGTCGCACGCATTGCCAATAAGGCTTGTCGATGGATTTTGACCAGGCACTGAGCCTGGGCCAGACACTCATTACCTTGACGCCTCTATCGGAAAACAAATAGAGCTTGTTATCCTTGAAGCGCTCTCCCGGATTAAAGGGTGTCAGCGAAGGCGTGATTTTGGGTGAGAGGGTTCCCGTAACTTGATCCGATGGTAGCTGATCGGATGTTTGTTGGTCTGCAGTCATTGATCGCTCCATGTGATGGTGAACTCACCTTGCTGCAGCACGATCTCACCCCTGTGCCGGGGCTTTTTGTCACAGCGCTTGCGGTATTCGATGAAGGTGATAATCAGCTGAATCATCAGTGAGCGAAAATACCGATACGCCTCGGTTTCAGTATCGGGTGAGTGGATTTCATGAAAGAAGCCGCAGTCGTCAAACCCGTAATCCTCTTCATTGCAGCTGAAGATCACGCGCATATTGATGCTGGCCTGATCGGGGAACTGTTGGGCCATCATGTCGAGACGCCTTGTCTCAAAATCCGCATCAAAGATTTCATTTGTTGCTGGCATGGCGGCTTTCCCGATACGAAGTAGAGGGCGAGGTGCACCATGCATCGTCATGATCACCACCATCATTCAGCACATTATTTAGCGCCTCACACAGCCACCACTGCAGGTCATGCCAGGCGGTGTCGTCCATCTCGTCATTGCGGACACCTCGAAAATCGATGATGTAGTGTGAATTTACATACTCCCAGTCTGTTATCAGTTGCCCTTGTGAAAGATCCTCAAGCATCTTTTTCCGGTTGAGTTGCAGCACGCCAGCTGGGTCAGAGGGTAATACCTTGTAGGTAAAGTGGTCGTACTCACCATTGAGTGCATCGTGCAGGTAGTCTTTTAGGCAGTTTGAAAAAGCGATGGCGGTTTTATAGAGGCCTTTGGCATCGGTAATGGCCTGGAAGTATCGATCACCTGTTAGCAAGGGATTGGGCAGCGGTGCATCTTCAGGAATTTCATTTATCCATTTTTCATGCAGTGACTCCAGATGGTTAAAACTCTTGATGTAATTGAGCGTAAACTGATCCAGCGAGATATTGTCGAGCTTGTTGAGTGCTCTTCCTGCTGTATAGGTTTCTTCAAGGAGTTCATTGATTTCATGTTCAAACCAGTATGTATCTGCCTCACAATTTAATGGGAATCGAAACCATTTAGCTCTGGCGAAGGTGTTTTTAGAGTCAAGGAGGTTGATGAAGCTAGAGAGTGCGTTTGCTTCAAGTGAGTTGTTGTGTCCAATACGATGTTGTAGCTCATTCCAGTGCTCAGCCATTCTGCATGCTATCCTAAGCATATCGCCAGGAGTGGTCGGTTCAATCTTGCGAATGGCGCTGAGCAAACCATTTGAAAGCTTCTCTTTGCGATGCAGCATGGCTTGCAAGATTTCGCGCGTGATCTTGAATTGATGCCAGGCTCCTTTTGGTGGAAGGTGCTCATCAGGCAACTTCGGAGGGAGGTAGTATCCATGCACATCCTTGCAGATAGAGGCATAGGCAATCAGCAGGTAGTTGGTCG
>JAGRJA010000230.1 GCA_020443005.1 Pseudomonadales bacterium | reverse complement strand
GATTTCCTGCACAAAAATAAAACGCGAACAGAATTTTTTGGCGTAAATTAATAATTGGCATAACTTGTGCTTTCGTTGGTAGAGGTAATTTTCTGTTTCCCTCGGAGGTCGTATGAAAAAATCTTTATCAATCCTGTTGCCCGCATCGCTTGCTGTTTCTTCAATGTTTTCTTCGACCGGTGTTGTTGCTGCCGAAACGCTTGTTGATGCGATTAAAAACGGAAAGGTCGGACTCGATTTCCGGCTTCGTTATGAGGATGTGGATCAGGCGGTAATAGCGGCGCCCGACAGGGATGCAACTGCGATAACACTTAAAACACGATTGAATCTTCTGACGGATGACTATAAGGGTTTCAAGGCCTTTGTTGAATTTGATGATACAACAGCACTGAAGGACGACTACAACAGCACAACCAATGAAAAGGTTTCCAAGTCTGTCGTGATCGATCCCGAGGGCAGCGAAGTAAACCAGGTGTGGTTGGCTTACAGTGGCATTCCCGAGACAACACTCAAGTGGGGGCGACAGCGAATATTGCTCGATAATCAGCGTTTTGTTGGTGGTGTTGGTTTTCGTCAGAATGAGCAGACCTACGATGCCTTTTCCGTCAGCAATACCGCCTTGCCTGATACTACGATATTTGTTGCCCATATCAGCAATGTGAACCGTATTTTCGGGGAAAGCAGCCCCGGAGGTGATCACGATAACAGTACTCATCTGTTTAATGTTGCTTATGGTGGCTGGGATGCGGGTAAATTGTCACTGTATGTTTATGACATCAATAATGACGATGCAGCGGCTTTTTCCAGTAAAACCGGTGGCATGAGATTTGCCGGCACTACGGGGATGTTCAGTTACGCGGCTGAATATGCAAAACAAAGTGACGCACATAACAACCCGGCATCCTATGACGCCAGTTATTATTTGTTAGAGGGTGGTGTGAGTGTGGAAGGTATCTCTGTTTCATTGGGGCGAGAAAAGCTGGGTACAGACGGTGTGAAAGGTCGCTTCATTACCCCTTTGGCTACCTTGCATAAATTCCAGGGTTGGACAGACCAGTTTCTGGGTGGCGGTAGTGGTAATATCGCTGGAGGTATCGTTGATGATTATTTGCTTGTTAAAGGCAAGTTTATGGGCGTCGCCTGGCTGACAAATTATCACCAGTTTGAGTATGACTCAGCGACCGCAGCGGCTTCGGCAAAAAGTGATATAGGTTCAGAGTGGGGTGTTTCCCTGACCAGGAAATTTGAAAACTATTCGCTTTCGCTGAAATATGCTGACTATGATGCTGACGCGTTTTCTACCGATACACAGAAGCTCTGGTTAACGGCATCGGCCAGCTTTTGATTTTCCCGTGCTGTTGTCGATGAGTATATGCCGGATGAAGGTCGCTTGATCGAGCGACCTTTTTGAAAAATCAAAGCGGGCGTTATCGCTGCGAGTTGTGCATTGTGTCAAGCTGCATGTTGAGGGTTTGCAGAATATTGTCTTCCATGCCTTCGAGTAGATAGAAGTCTTCATCGAGCTCGTGATTACTGATCAGCTTCAGTTTGCAGTGTTCAACAATGGCTTCAAACTGCCTGAAGTTTTTCCCCAGAATCAAGTCGTTTTCAGCACCTTGTTGACAGAGTTGATGAAGATCATTCAGCTCGTGCTGAAGGTACAGGTTGTTTTCAAGCCGGGTTCGTTCGGGTTGTGTGGTGCTCCAGCGCCCCGACATTCTGCATTTCACATGGAGGCCAAGCTCGGCGTTTTCCTGCAGGTTCATCACACTGGCCATGATCAGCCAGCTGCAGAAAACCAGCCTTGATGGCGCATCGTGATTTTCGTCATCCTCGAAGCGAAGCAAAAGATATTTGCCGTGTGTGGCAAGGTGCTTTCCTCCATACAGCAGGGCGCAATGGTCGACGGCCTGCTGGAATTGTGCAAGGATCTTTTTTGTTTGCCGATGGCTGATTTGTCGCTGAATCTGGTTAATGTTCAGACACTCAATAATCAGCAGACCGTAGCCGGCAGGCAAGGCATGGGCATTGCCGGAGGTATGTATCGGTTTCTGGTGAAGCGGTGAACTTTTTCTGAGTGCTTCTGTTTGCCTGGAAAGGATGTCAAGCTTTTTGCCAAGTATCTCCAGCCAGCTGTCGGGATCATTTCCAGGGTAGAGCGTTTCATCCTCGCCGCGGTGGATAATGGCATCCATTTGTTTGCCGAGTGAGACAAATATCCGATTAAGCCTGTTGGTGTAACGGGTTGCCAGCCACAGGCAGCCACACAAACCGATGATCAGGAGCCCGATCAGGGTTGAGTAAATATGCTGGTACAGGTTTGCCAGCTGCCGGGTGTCAAGACGCACATGGACATTGCCTATCAGCGTGTCGTTGAGTGTTATTGGTGATGGGTAGGCATATTGTTTATCAGTATTCTCTGTGTTGTTTGCAGCGGGTGACCTGACCAGCAAGGTATCGTTTGCATCAAAGATGGAGACGGACATGACGATTGGTGTTTCCTGCAGGGCCGCCGCCTGGGCGTGAAGTGCCAGAAGCTCCCTGTTGATCACATTATCCCTTACGCTGATGGCCAATTGTCTGGCAATAGCTTCTCCGGTTGCGTCAATGCCGGCGTTTACCACATGCTGCATTTCCCGTTGCATTACAAAAAAGCAACCGATGACAAGCAGGCCGGTGAGCATGAAAAATCGCAGACCGAGTTGTGCGCCGGGTAAAGCCAAGTGGTAGCCTCTAATGAATGCTTCTGGATTCAGTCCGTCATTTTATATCAAATCATCGCCCTGAAATGAATTTTACGGTTAAACACTGTCGCCCTGAACTATAATCGACGACTACAGTTCAGGGGTGCGTATTTTGAAAGAAGTCATACTGATCAATATTTTTGGCCTTGATAAACCGGGTGTTACGGCATCAATTACCGATATTCTGTCTTCCTACTCAATCAATATTCTCGATATTGGTCAGGCGGTAATACATGATTCATTGTCGCTGGGTGTGCTTGCCGAATTGCCGGATGCCGAAGTTTCCGCGCCCGTGCTGAAGGAAATCCTGTTCTGTGTGCATGATCTTGGCCTGCAGGTTCGCTTTGAACCGATAAGTGCCGAGCGCTATAGCCAGTGGGTGAGCCAGCAGGGAAAGCCCCGGCATATCGTGACCTTGCTTGCCCGGAAAATTACTGCAACACAGATAGCCAGGGTGACGCAAATCATTGCCGACTACGGTCTCAATATTGATGACATTACGCGCTTGTCAGGCCGTATTCCGCTGGAGTACCAGGAACAAAACCGCTGTGCCTCGGTCGAGTTTTCTGTCAGGGGTGAGTGTGAACAAACCCTGTCGATGCGGCAGCGCTTTCTTGAGCTATCAGCTGAGCTGGGTGTCGATATCGCCTATCAGGAAGACACAGTGTACCGACGAAATCGAAGACTGGTTGTGTTTGATATGGACTCCACCTTGATAGAAGCGGAAGTCATTGACGAACTTGCCCGAAGTGCCGGGGTTGGAAAGCAGGTCGCGATGATCACCGAACAGGCCATGCAGGGCGAACTGGATTTTTGTGAAAGCCTGACCCGCCGGGTAGCCTTGCTGAAAGGGCTGGAGGAATCGGTGCTTGAAAAGGTTGCGGACCAGCTCCGAATCACGGAAGGTGCAGCAAAACTGGTTTCTACCCTGAAGCTGCTCGGTTACAAAACGGCAATAATCTCGGGGGGGTTTTTGTACTTCGGCCGCCGTTTGCAACAGCAATTGGGGATCGACTATGTCTTTGCCAATGATCTGGAAATTATTGATGGCAAATTGAGTGGTCGGGTTGTCGGCGAGATTGTGGATGGAAAGCGCAAGGCGCAACTGTTAACTGAAATTGCGGCCAGGGAAGGGGTTAACCTTGAACAGGTGATTGCGGTGGGTGATGGTGCCAACGATTTGCCGATGCTGAGCATTGCCGGTTTGGGGATTGCATTCCGGGCAAAACCCATTGTCAAGGCATCCGCTCAACACGCCCTGTCGACTTTGGGACTGGATGCTATTTTGTACCTGCTTGGACTGAGTGATGCCCAGGTTGGCTTGATGGACTGAGCGGCACTGAATGTCTGTGGCGAACAGATAACAATACAGGCAGATTCTCTGTAATATGGTGTGTGGTAAATAGTTAGCCCAGAAGTGTTTATGAAGCGTTTTCTACGAATTTGTTTTGACTGGTTTTTGGTTGTTCCCCTGTTGTCGGTGTTTTTGCTGGAAGTCGTGTTGCAGATCGGTGCGCTCGTGATCGACAAGCGTCAAATGGAGCCGGCGAGCTGGATGAATGGCAGTGCAACCCGAGTCGTGATGATGGGGGATTCCAATACCTATGGTATCTATCTGGATGAGGCAGAGTCCTACCCGGCGCGGTTGGCCGAAAAATGGAATAACCAGAATCCGGATCATCAAATCGAAGTGATTAATCTGGGTTTTCCGGGGGTTAATTCGTCAAGAATCCTGAAGAATCTGCCCGAAGTCCTGAAAATGTTCAAACCGGATCTTGTTACTGTTATGGTGGGTGTGAACGATTTCTGGACAGCGCCTGTCGATGTTGAGGGCGTCGAAAACCGGCTTTCGCCAGTCGAGAAGTTTTTTCGCGATTATTCCCGTGTGTACAAGCTGGTTTATATGCTTGAAAGGGAATTATATAACCCGCAAGATCTCAAGATAGACCAGCAGGCACGCAAACTGGATTTTAGTGCTGAACAAAATGAACGGTTTGTCGAGTTGATCAACAGTGAGGATGTTCAGTTGGAAAATCAGGATATGCCGAATGCGGTTTCCTATGGTGATGTCGATTTTTCCATCGGTTATGTATTCGAGCCCCAACAAGCTGCACCGGCGAAAAGCCTGGGGAAAAACCTGAAATTGATGGCTGATATCTGCCAGCAGTATGGTGTCGATCTCGTTTTTCTGACTTACCCCTACTATGAAGGCGTGCAGAAAGTGGCTAACCGGCAAATGAAGCAGGTTGCCAAACAACAGGGAGTCTCGCTGATTAATGTGGCAGCGGCGTTTCGCCGGCTCTGTGCGGGTGCGAGTGAGAACTGCCCGGATTATTTCTTTCCCGATTTTCATCCCCTGGCAACGGGTTATGACAAGGTGGCCGATGTGCTGGTTAATGCCTTACCGATTGACAAGGGTGAGTCGCAGCCGGCTGACACGGCGGTGCAAAATGAAGAAGGGTAATCGCTGACAGTTTTCGATCAGGGCAGGTCAAAACAAAGTTAATCGTTAATAGGCCTGTCGGGATAGCTGTTTCTGCATGCAGGTGAATCCCTCAACAAGCATAATTCAGGGTTTTTGACCGTTCGCTTTATGACGGCCTGGACGAAAAAAGCCGCACTCAGGTACGGCTTTGTTCAGGCTTAACCGGGAAGCAAAGGCGCTGCGCCCCGGCCTGTTTCACGGCTGCTTGCTTATGCTTCGTCAAACTCGTAATTCATTTCAGGGCTGGGTGCTTGCAGATAGCGGCCTTGAATGAAATCGACGCCTGTTTGCCAGAGGGTCGGCAAAATCGAGGCGCTCTCAACATGGGAAATAATGGTGATTTTGCCAGCTTCCTTGAGTTTGGCGGCTATTTCCTTGAGCTTTTCAGGGCTTTCGCCTTTCGACTGGATGTCGGTGGTGAAAGACGCATCAATTTTCACGATCTCCACATCACCGAAGTGAGCCAGCGACTTGAAGGGGTCAAGTGCGCAGCCAAAACCCTTGATCGAAGTATGGCAGCCAAGTTCCTTCAGATCCTTGCTGATGGCCATGGTTTGTTTCAGATAGCTGTTCGCATCGTTTTCATTGAACTGGAAAATGAAATTGTCATGATCGAGGCCGGCGGCCTTGATGGCAACACCGATCCAGCCGGCAATGGCTTCATCCTGAATTGATGTGTTTGTGAGGTTGATAAACAGTCGTGTCTGATGACCTTTTTTCTGGTGTTCTGCCAGGGCCTTGATGGCCTCCAGAATCACATAGCGATCAAATTTCTTGGCGATTTCCTTGTTTCTGCTGACAGCGTTGAAAATGGCATGGTCGCTGACCGACTTGGATTCCCCCGGAAGCTCGGTGCGAACCTCATAGTGGCCATAATCCGACCCCTGCAGGCTTACGACTGGCTGGAACAGGAGTTTTAGCTCATTGTTATCAATAGCATGGCGAGCCACTTCCTGTATGGCATCATCATTGGCATTGCCTTCCTCGACCTTGGGCACATAAAGCCTGGCACCATTGCCCACATCCTCGATTTTGCTCTCTTCACGCAATTCCAGCAGGGCGGTGTGAGCTTTATTGATAATGTCATCAGGGTTCGTGGCATTGTCGGAGATGGGAGCGATACCGATACTGATGGTCGTCTGGATGGTTTTTCCGCCGGCTTCACAGATGTGGTCTTCGATGGCCTTGCACAGTTCCTTGGCGCGCTTGACGGTTTGTTCGCTGTCAATGCCGGGAACGAGCATAAGGAATTCATCGTCGCCAAACCGCCCGATAACCGCTTTTTCACCTTTGTTACTGTCGATGGCCGATGCCAGATTGGCCAGCATGCCATCCATATGGCTGACACCAACCTGTGCGCGGATGGTTTCAAAACGGTCTACGGCGATATAAAACAGCGATCGGTATTTGTCATTTTCAGCAGCATCCTGAACAGCGCTGCCGACGGCATCGAGAATGTAGCGACGATTGTTAAGACCCGTGACAGGGTCTGTCGTGCTGCTGACGCCGGCTGGTGCCGCGCCCTGTTGCTGGCCACCTGTGGCTGCGGTGTAGGAGGCAAGTTCTGCGCCGTCGATACGGAATTGCTGGCAGGGTTCCTCGTCGTAGGTGGCGGGCGAAACAGCAATGGTGATATCAAATTCGGTGCCATCCTGCTTGATTCCGCGAACGCTCAACATCTTTGCGCCAATTTCATCGCTGGTTTCCATGTCCTTGACAAAGTTCTTGTAGGTTTCATGGTCTTCTTCACAGATCATGTCGATGACAGGAATACAAAGCACATCATCCGGGTCTTCATAGCCAAAACACATGGCGAAGGACAGGTTGTTGAACAGGAACATACCGTCATCGACATAGGCAATCGCATCCCTTGAGCTTTCCAGCAAGTGCTGGCAACGGCGCTCGGAATCGTTAAAGCGGCGGTCGGCTGTACGGCGTTGGCGGCGTTCGGTAAGGTTACTGAGCTCACGATCCATAACCAGTAACAGGTGCTGGTCGTCATCGAGTGTTACAACATCGCGCGCGCCGGCTTTAAGACCTTCGATCAGGGCGATTTGCCTTTCCTCTTCCATTGCCTCGGTTTGAAAGATGGCAGGAACATCCTTGTCCAGTTTCTTGATGACGCGAATCGCGGCCTTTGGATCCACTGTCGTTGCAGAGTCCATGGCGATCAGCAGATCCCAGGCTTGTTCGTTCAGTAATTTTTCCAGCCCTTCTTCGGAGGGCACATGTTGGGCACGCGTATTGCGCCCGGCATTGGACAGCATGCTCAGGAGGCGCTCGACTTCACTGTCTGAGTCATTAATAACCAGTAATCGGATTGTGTCGTTATGATTCATCTTGCAGTGCTTACTTCATTTAATAATGGATTTATCGACCGCCAGGCCGTTGATTCGGTTATTTCGTCACCGTAATGCGCCGTTGGGCGCAGTTTTACTTGACCGGAATTCGAAAAAAGGCTGCAGATAATACCGTTTACTCGGTAGTGATGGGAAGGGGTTTCGCCCCTGAATGATGGTTTTGTCACGCTTTTGGAAAAAAGAGGTGGTTTCTAGTCGCCTGAAACAGGTTCATGCACCAATGTCTTGGATGTTTGCCCGGGTATCTCCCTGACGAGCCTCGGTAGTAAAAATCCGGACACTTTTGCCTGAAGCTCCCTGTAGATGCTCAAGGCTTGCGCTTCGCTGATATCAAAATGGGCTGTACCCTGAACCTTGTCCGGCAAGTGGAGATAATAAGGAAGTACGCCTGCCGAAAACAGCTTTTCACCCAGTGCTGCCAATGTGTCGGCATGATCGTTGATACCGGCAAGCAGGACAGACTGGTTGAGCAGGGTAATGCCGTTGTCTTTCAGGGTTTTCAAACCCGTGATAACGGCCCGGCTGAGTTCGTTGCCATGGTTACAGTGCACGACCATAATGCAGTTTTTGTCTGTTGATTTCAGGGTGCTGATCAGGTCTTCCGTGATTCTTTGCGGGATCACGACAGGAAGCCTCGTGTGAATCCGGATGTGTTTGATATGGGGTATTTCGGCGATTGACGAAATCAGCCATTCCAGATGCTTGTCGGAAAGATTGAGCGGGTCACCGCCGCTGAGAATTGCTTCATTGATTTCCTTGTGGTTGCTCAGATAATCCATGGCCTGTTGCCATTGCGCTCGACTATTGCTGTTTTCCGTGTAGGGGAAGTGCCTTCGGAAGCAGTAGCGGCAATGGATGGCGCAGGCGCTCGTGGTAATGAGCAGGGCACGGTTTGGGTATTTATGAATCAGTCCGCGACAGGCGTTTGCCGGAATTTCTTCCAGCGGGTCCAGTGAGAAACCGGGCGTTGTTAGGCGTTCTTCAGTCAAAGGCAGGATCTGGCGAAGTAACGGGTCGTAGGGGTTGCCTTTCTCGATGTTATCCAGATACGGCCGGGGTACACGCAGGGGGAAGTCGCGGCAAACAGCTTCGATGTCGTCGAGCAGGTTGGCCGGTAACGCCAGTATGTCAAGCAACTCCCGGGGGGAGGTGACAGCATCGCGAAGGCACTGTTGCCAGTTTTGTTGCTGCAAAGGGGCAACTGAAGGGGGTATCATAGGCAACTTTTTTAAACTTGATTGAATATAGAGGAAACAATGGCGAGTTATTCTACCAGTGAATTTCGTTCCGGGCTCAAATTGATGCTTGATGGCGACCCCTGTGCAGTGTTGGAAAACGAATTTGTAAAACCGGGAAAAGGGCAGGCGTTCAACCGGGTGCGTTTGCGCAACCTGAAAACGGGAAAAGTCTGGGAAAGAACCTTTAAATCAGGTGAAACACTGGAAGGTGCTGATGTCAGGGATATTGATATGGAGTATCTCTATAACGATGGAGAATTCTGGCACTTTATGGAGCCAAACAGCTTCGAACAATACCAGGCAGATAAGAGTCGGGTTGGGGATGCAGCGCAGTGGTTGAAAGAGCAGGATCTGGTTACTGTCACGCTGTGGAATGATGCTCCCTTGATTGTGACACCACCCAATCATGTCGAGCTG
>JAGRJA010000229.1 GCA_020443005.1 Pseudomonadales bacterium | reverse complement strand
CTTCTTTTTTTTATTATTTTTTTCGTCGAATCACTGTTGGCCGGTGAATCGGCTGGCTATATTGGTTCGCAACAGTGCGCTGCCTGTCATCAACAGGAATACCAGTTGTGGCGAGAATCGGACCATCGTCATGCAATGGCAGAAAGCGGCGCTGAATCCGTGTTGGCAGATTTTGATACGACAACAAATTTTCATGATATTAAAACCCGGTTTTTCAAAAAGAACGGTGCCTTTTTTGCCAATACCCTGAATGAAAAGGGTGAGTATCAGGATTATCCTGTGCTTTATACGCTGGGTTATTACCCCTTGCAGCAATACCTGATTGATAAAGGTGATGGTCATATTCAGGCATTGAATGTGGCCTGGGATAGTCGTTCAGCCCAGCAAGGCGGGCAGCGCTGGTTTCATCTTCAAGCCGATGAGCCGATAACGAAGCAGCACCCTTTTTTCTGGGCGGGGCATTTCCAGAACTGGAACAGCCGTTGTGCGGAGTGTCATGTAACCGGATATGAAAAAATTTATGACGCACACGAAAAAACCTACCGGTCCCGTTGGGCAGAAGCGGGAGTGGCCTGCGAAAGTTGTCATGGAGCCGGTTCAAGGCATCGCGAGAAGGTGTTATCCGGTGAAATTTTTAACAGCGCCGACAAGGGTTTTGAGCTTGTATTGCCTGAAAGCACTTTGTGGAAGTTCTCAGAGGAAAAGCCGATAGCCCTTGCCGATGGCAAGCCACAGGCTATTGCCAACAACTCCAAACTTGTCATCGGTCAGTGTGGTGCTTGTCATTCGCGTCGCCAGCCTGTAAATGGCCCGTACCATAACAGTAACTATCATGATAATTTCAAAATCAGTCTGCTTGAACAGGGTCTGTATTTCCCTGATGGGCAGATGAATGATGAAGTCTTTGTGCTGGGTTCATTTTTGCAGAGTAAAATGCACAATGCCGGCGTGAACTGTCTCGACTGTCATAATGCGCATAGTGGAAAACCGAGAATAACTGGCAATGGTTTGTGCCTGCAGT
This sequence comes from Pseudomonadales bacterium, assembly GCA_020443005.1. GTDB lineage: Bacteria > Pseudomonadota > Gammaproteobacteria > Pseudomonadales > UBA7239 > JAGRJA01. The sequence continues at coordinate 2,778 of JAGRJA010000229.1, read as the reverse complement.
GCCACAAGCCGGCGGTGTTCAATGGGGCAGAACACCATCATCATAAAGATGAAAAACAGGGGGGCGCCTGTGTCGATTGTCACATGCCCGAAAGGATGTACATGCAGGTTGATGCCCGGCGCGACCATAAATTTGTTGTGCCAAGGCCAGGCAAGCTTTCCGGGGAGGCGGCAACAAGCCCTTGTCTGAATTGCCATAGCGATCGTGAATCCGATTGGGTTGAGCAGCAGCTGGTTGACTGGGGTGTGGCGTCCTTGCCAGTGTCACACTGGGCGCATCTCAACGCAAAATTACAGCATAACGATAATTCAGCCATAGCAAAAATACACGAGATTGTTCAATCCCCGCAGTTGCCTGATATTCAGAAAGCCACTTTATTGCCATACCTCGGTGATTTACCAACCCGGAAAAACATGCAGTTGGCAATTGATGTTCTGGGCGACAGTGATGCATTGGTCAGACGCTCTGCAGTGACTGCCCTGTCCGGCGCCTCTGTCGAACTTCAGCTGCGCTATTTGCCCGGGCTGCTGGATGACCCCGTCAGGCAGGTCAGGTTTGAAGCGGCACGCTATTTATCGGCTTTGCCTGTCAATGGCATTGTGGCAGAGGATCGTCTGCAATCGGTTCTGGATGAGTATCAAGCCGCCCTGCTTTACAGTAACGATACACCTTCAGGCCTGACGGAACTCGCTGGGCTGAGTTTGAACGGGGGTGATGCTGCATCCGCGGAACAATACTATCTGGCGGCACTTGATATTGAGCCTCATTTTATTCCGGCCATGCTGAATCTGGCTGACCTTTATCGGGGTGAATCAAAAGAAGCCGATGCCGGAGCCTGGTTGCTGAAGGCAGTGGATTTCGCGCCGGAAAGCGCTGCTGTTCGTTACAGTTACGGGCTCTACCTTATCCGGTTGCGCAAGCACGATGAGGCGCTTGAGCAATTACGCATGGCTTCGGAACTCGCGGATGCCACACCACAATATGTTTATGCTTATGCCGTTGCACTCGAATCTTCATCGGGCATTGACGCTGCTATTGCCGCGCTCAAAAAAGCCGATAAAAAGTGGCCCGATAATTACCGTATTTTATATGCATTGCTTTCCTATCTTGACAAAAGCGGGCGAGTGATTGAGGCCGGAATTTATCGTCAGCGTTTTGATAACCTGCTGGACGGCTAGGCTTTATCTGACGGTATTTTTTCTGTTCAGGTATTGCTGATCCAGAGAGTCTGGTAGGGGGCCAGTTGCAGGCTTTCGGCTTCCATATCAATCGTAATATCCGAGATCAGGTCTTTCCAGCTATTTGTGGTGACGAGGTTGATACTGGAAAGCGCCAGTTCTGTTCGGCTATCTGAGATGTTGCTGATGCAAAAAATACTTTGTTTGCGACTGATCGATTGACGCCAGAAACCGAAGATATCATCGCCCAGATGAAGGGTGAATTGAACGGCATTCGGGTGAAACGCCGTTTGTTGGCCGCGGATTTTTAACAGCCGTTTGAGTTCGGTAAAGATCTGAGAGTGATGGTTGTTTTCATCTTTGAGAATCGTTTCAAGCGTGTCGTAATCCCATTGATGGCGATTAATGGATCTGTTGTGTCCGGTGTGCTCCATACGATGGTAATCGTTTCCGGTTGCCAAAAGACTGTGGATATAAAAGGCAGGAATGCCTTCAAGCCCCAGCATGATGGCATGGGCGCAAATGAAACGCTCCCGGTTCCACTTGTCCGGCCCTTTTACGGTGCCTTTCAGCGCATCATAGAGTGCGATATTGACTTCGTAGGGTTTATTGCCCCCGTTGTCCAGAGCGCGCCATGAAATCCTTCCGCCAAAAGACTGCATGGTGTCGATGAGTTGTTGTTCTTCCTCTTCGCTCAACAAACCTTCGACAGGTCGCAAGCCAATGCCATCGTGTGAAGCAATGAAATTAAAGTAAGTGGTGCCGTTCTGCGCCGGTGGCATAGCCATTAACCACTGCTTGAGGTAGTGGCTGTTGCCGGTGATCAAGGCATTGACCAGCAGCGGCGGCAATGAAAAGTTATAGATCCAGTGCGCTTCATTGTTGTTGCCGAAATAGGCCAGATTTTCACGGTTTGGAATATTGGTTTCTGTAATGATGACAGCACTTTCTTCGGCATGTTCGATCAATGTGCGAAGCAGGCGTACTACTTCGTGTGTTTCCGGTAGATTCAAACAGCTGGTACCCTCAACCTTCCATAAAAAAGCAATGGCATCCAGCCTGAAAATTCTTATTCCTTTATCGAGGTAAAGACGAATGATACTTGCAAACTGTTCAAGTACATCGGGGTTTCTGAAATCCAGATCAACCTGGTCTTCGCTGAAGGTGCACCAGACATACCGTGTGCCTTCTGCTGTTTCTACCGGGCGTAGCAGCGGGTTGGTTCGCGGTCGAATCACTTCGCTCAAATCGGCTGAAGGGTCGGTGGTAAAGAAGTAATTTCTGCCGGGGTCGAGGCCTTTTAGGAAATTTTCAAACCAGAAACTTCTCGAAGAGCAGTGGTTGATAACAAGGTCCGACATGAGCCGATAGTGCTGTGCGATATGCTCGATATCATGCCAGTCTCCCAGTGCTTCATTAACGCTGGAGAAATCAAGCACAGCAAAGCCGTCGTCAGAACTGTAAGGGAAAAAAGGCAATAGGTGCAGGCTGTTCACAGAACCGTCGGTTTTCTCATCCATGAATCTCAAAAGTGTTTTCAGTGGTTTCTCTGTGCCGGATAGAAAAGTGTCTCCATAAGTGATCACAACAGCATCGGATT
>JAGRJA010000228.1 GCA_020443005.1 Pseudomonadales bacterium | reverse complement strand
TCAGGAACCCCTTGCTTGAATATTTTTTTTATCTCTTGAAGGCTGAAATACCCATGACGCTCGATCTCACGACATTTGTACTTCAGATCATCAATTTTCTGGTGTTGCTCTGGCTGTTGCACCGATTTGTCTATGCCCCCTTGAGAGCCGCCATTGGCAGGCGGCAGGAAGCACAGCTTGCCGCTGAAAAAGCCTTTCAGGAAAAGCTGCTGGCACTGGAAGCTGACAGGAACGCATTAACAGCGCAGCAGGCGCAAATTGAAAAAAACAAACAGCTCGCGGAAGCCCGATTGGCTGAAGAAATATTGAATGTACGCCGTAGTCGCATGGCGGCGCTTGAAAAAGAATTGAGCCAGGCAAAAGAGCAGGGTTTTTCCCGTATAGATACACAATTGGCAGAGCGGGCTTCGCAGTTACAGCAGCAAATGCAGCAGCAGGCTGATGAAGTCATTCGTCTGCACCTGTTGCGTTTGGCCAGCCCCGCCTTTGAGGCGGTATTACTTGAACGGTTTCTTGCAGATATCAGGCAGCTGGATGACACCATGAAAAGTGAATTGCGGGCCCTGAATTGGCAGGATAAAGCGGAGATCAGCAGTGCCTTCCCGCTCGACAGCCAGCAGCAGTCGCAATTGCTGGCGGCACTGGCAAACCTGCGAGGTGAGGCTGTTCAGGCCGACTGGAAGCAGGATGAAAAATTGATTGCCGGTTTACGCGTAGGGCTGGATGGAAAAGAGCTCGAGTTGAGCCTGAGTCAGGGACTGGCACTATTGCCCGGGAAATTGCTTGCAAGAGAAGCGGTTGCTGCATTGCCAGCTGATGCTGAAAGGCCCGATGAAACGCCAGAAAGAACGAGTGAATCACAGGCTGATGAAGAGCAACCCTGATCAATCAAGCGATATACCACCGATTGCTCTCGCTATCCATGAGAGGGGCGAAGTGGTTGCTGTTGCCGATTGTCTTGTCTGGGTAAAGGGTTTGCCAAAAGCGCGGCTTGGCGATGTGCTGGTTACCGAAGACGGCAGCCGTGCACTGGCTTACCAGCTTGACGAGCGATTGATTGGCGCCATTCTGCTGGAACAGTCCTCTTCATTGGCCGCTGGTGCGCGAATCTGGTCAAGCGGCAAAACACTGTCGGTAGCGGTGGGCGACAGTTTGTTGGGTAGGGTGCTGGACCCGCTGGGCCGCCCACTGGATGGTTTGCCACCGCCTGTAACCACAACCACCCGTCCGGTTGAATCGCGGTCTCCGTCAATTATGGCAAGAGATTTTGTAAAGAAACCGCTGCATACAGGCACCACAATCGTCGATACCTTGCTACCAATTGGGCGTGGGCAACGCCAGCTTATTATCGGCGATACCGGAACGGGTAAAAGTTCCATAGCGATTGATGCAGTGATTCACCAGAAAGATGTTCGCTGTATTTATGTGCTGATTGGTCAACGACGCTCGGCGGTTACGGAAACCATTTTACATCTTCAAAAAACCGGTGCCATTGCGCATACCGTTGTGGTTGTCGCCGAGGCGAGCTCCTTGCCGGGCATACAATATCTGGCCCCATATTCCGGTTGTGCCATTGCCGAAGCCTGGATGGCAAGTGGTCATGACACGCTGATTGTTTACGATGATCTTGGTCAGCATGCGCTTGCCTACAGGGAACTGTCTCTTTTGTTTCGCCGCCCACCCGGGCGAGAAGCCTATCCCGGTGATATTTTTTATTTGCATGCCCGTTTGCTTGAAAGGGCAACGCAGCTGTCGCCTCAGCGGGGTGGTGGCAGTATGACCGCTTTACCCATTGTGCCAACTGAACAGGGGGAGCTTTCCAGCTATATCCCGACTAACCTGATTTCAATTACGGATGGCCAGATTTACCTGAACCAGAATCTTTTTTCTGCGGGAATGAGGCCAGCCATTGATATTGGGCGGTCTGTTTCACGCATTGGCGGCAAGGCCCAGAACAAGGCTGTTGCGAAAGAGTCGGGCAGCTTGCGTCTTGATTATTTGCAGTTTCTTGAGCTGGAAATGTTTACCCGTTTTGGCACCAGGCTGGAAGCAGGTATGGCCGCAAAGGTCAGTCAGGGAAAACAGCTGCAACTTTTATTCAGCCAGGAAAGACTGGTTCCCCGTCCGATACAGTATCAGATGGCATGGCTGGTAGCCTGGAATGAAGGATGGCTGGCAGAAATGGACCCGGACAAATTAAAAGTCTTGTTGGAGCGGTTGCTGGAATTATCCGTGACAAATGCATTACCCTCGATGGAGGCAGACAGGGAGCGCTGGCGTATGGCGGTGGCGGGCTGGCTGGAACAGCCGTTGTGAGCCAGGCGTTATTACGGCGACGCATGGCCTTGCTGGACGAATTGCGGCAAATCGTCAATGCCATGCGAAACATGTCGATTGCTGCCTTGCAGCATCTCGGAAAAGCCGCTCAGGTGGAAAAGGAATCCGAACAATTACTGCTTCAGGCGCTGGCGGATACCGGTATAAAACTGCCCGAGCCGACAGGTACCGGGATCTGCCTGGTTATTGGTAGCGAGCATGGTTTTTGCGGGGGCTTCAATGACAGGCTTGCCGACTTTATGAAAAACTTTCTTGCAGAAAACCCTTCAATGACTTGCTATATTGCCGGTTCGCGTTTGAGCCCTTTACTGGTATCCGACATAAAGCATTTCGTTGTACTGAAGGGTTGTGCGGATATGATGGAAGCGGTTGATACGGTTTCCGGATGGATGGATGAGCTGTTGATTGACCGCGAGGTTTTTTCGCCTTTAACTGTCATTTACCAGGATGAGGAGGGTGTAAAAGTCCGGCGTTTGCTGCCCTTGCCAATTTTGCCCGAAGCGAGTTCGGGCGTTCCCCCTCTCCGTTATCTTCCCGATCGCAGCCTGCAGGCCGGTTTGCTCAGTGAGTGGTTGCGATTGGCGCTATTGTCAAGTCTGACCCGGTCTTTGACGATCGAGCATCGCTGGCGAATTTCCCAGATGCAACGAGCCGAGCAATACCTTGATGAAACCGGATTGCAATTGAGAGGAACAATGCAAAGGCAGCGACAAAATGAAATTACAATAGAACTGGAAAACCTGATGAGTGCTTTACAGGCGGGTGTGTCGAGATTCTGATTCAAAATGCCGGAGAGTTTTTATGAGAACCGATGCGGGTGTTAGCGAATGAAACAAAACCATTTTACAGGTTTTTTGCCCATTATTAAGCCGGCTTGTTGAATGTATAAAGAAGTTTTCAGTCTTCTTGCCATCGCATTGTCGTTTCTTGCTTTTGCACCATATATCCGCTCAATCAGGCTGGGCAATACAAAGCCCCATGTATTTTCCTGGGTTATCTGGAGTGTGACAACGCTGATTGTTTTTTTTGCCCAACTCGCTGACGGGGCGGGAGTGGGTGCCTGGGCGATAGGTCTATCCGGTGCCATCACCCTCTATGTCACTTTTCTTGCCTGCGTACATCAATCGGATCGAAAAAGCACAGTCACTGACCGGGTGTTTCTGGTGGCCGCTCTTTTCTCCGTGCCATTATGGTATTTTACGGAAGATCCCTTGTGGGCGGTTGTACTGTTAACCGTTGTGGACTCTCTGGGTTTTGGTCCGACCTTTGGCAAGGCCTATGACAAACCCTTTGAAGAGAATATGAGTCTCTATGTCATTACTGTTTTTCGTAACTTTTTTGTAATCGCGGCACTGGAAAACTATTCAATGACGACGGTTCTATTTCCGGCTGCAATGAGTGTGTTTTCAATTTTGTTGATAGGCATGGTGATGTTGAGAAGAAAAACATGGCGCTAGAAAGCCGTATGGAAGAATATGCTCAGGAGTGAGTGCTTCCATTGAGGATTCTCCGAGCGGAGAGTAAGCCTGTATGGGTAAATCGCAGGCCACCAGGGGTGATTGCCTGACCCAATAGACCTGAGTGTCTATCCGGGTAAATCGTGTCCGGGTTGTCAGTGCCTTGAAAAGCGTTAGACTGTAGCGGCGCCCATTTTACGGTGCAAAAAAACATGGAGTTCAATATGCAAAATGTCGATATGCTGCAAATAATTTGGGATTTCTTTCTCCGGCATCTCGGGGTGTCAGGTATTGCCAACCCGGCTTTCCTGCTAACCGCCGTCGTATTGGGTGTATACCTGCCAGGCATTCTGTTTTCGCTTGTTGATGTTTTTGTTACGCGGCGCTTGACGGCAAAAGAATGCTGGGCGATCTATTGGCGGGCGATGAAGTGGTACGGTTCGCTGTATTTTGTCGCCATGCCTTTCTTTATTCTTGTGCCGATAGAAATGCTTCGTAATGTGCCAGCAGAGGCGCCGGGGGCTTTTGAATTCTGTCGGGACCTGCTGTTTTATTTTTTACTGGGAGATTTTGTTTCCTATTTCTGGCACCGTATTGAGCATAAATGGCAGTGGTATATGAAGAATATACATTACTATCATCATATTGATACGCCACCTTTATCGATCTGGACAGCGATGGTTGTTCACCCGGTAGAAGGGGCAACGGTGTTTTTCTGTTTTCATATCTATGGCATCCTTTTTTCAATTCATCCGCTCACTTTTGCATTTGGAGCCTTTGCGGTCACCGCTGTGAACATGATTACTCATTGTAACTATCGCTTGCCACTCTATGACCGGGTTTTTGCAAATGCCCGTTGTCACGATATACATCATGCTAGTCGTGAACCCAAAAATATTTCGGTGATGTTGAGTCTCTGTGACAGGCTCTTCGGTACCTTCCAGAAAGTGCCCTGAGTTATTCTCGGAAGAACCTTCGTCGGATTTTTTACGGGGTCGGGGGGTAGTATCGTGTCATGTCCACGCCGGCACATTCATCTTCAAACCATTTGCTGACCCAGTCAGGCTCCCTGATACTGTTGGGGCGATGGTAGGGCAGTTGTGTGCACAGCAGTTCATAGATCAGGGTGCAGCGGGAGGACAGTCGGCAACCGCGGGAAAACATTTCCAGTTCGCCGGCACCAATGCCGGTTGGCGAAGCGGGCACGATCCGGTTAACACCCTCCTGCACCAGTTTCTTGATAGACAGGATATGT
>JAGRJA010000227.1 GCA_020443005.1 Pseudomonadales bacterium | reverse complement strand
TCGAGCTGGAAATTGTGCAGACGGACCCTGGACTCAAGGGCGATACTGCACAGGGTGGTACCAAGCCGGCAACACTGAGTACCGGGGCTGTGGTGAAGGTTCCCCTGTTTATTTGTGAAGGTGAAGTCGTGAGAATTGACACAAGAACCGGTGAGTATCTGAGCCGGGCCAAGGAGTAGCACTTTTTCGATGCCTCGTGCAAGCAAGCAGATGCCTGACTGGGAGCCATCGGCAACACTTGAGACACTGAAAAGACGCGCGCAACTCATCGCCGGGGTTCGCGCGTTTTTTTATGAGCAGGGTGTGCTTGAAGTGGATGTGCCCTGTCTTGTTAAAACAGCGGTTACCGATGTGAATGTCGAATCATTTACAGTGTTGTCTGTGGTCAATAAAACAGCACCGGCCTATTATTTGGCGACCTCCCCTGAATATTATCTGAAGCGTCTTTTATCGAGCGGTAGCGGGCCGATCTATAGCCTGTGCAAAGTTTTTCGGGACGAACCTGACGGCAGGTTTCACCAGCCGGAATTCACCCTGCTGGAGTGGTATCGCCCCGGTTTTGACGAGCAGATGCTGATGGATGAAATGCTCGCACTGCTTCGCCAATTCAACCCTGACTGGTCGGCAGAACGCATCAGTTATGGCGATCTGTTTGAGAATACGCTGGGTTTTGATCCGCACAGCGCGCCTATCGAAGTGCTGCGGGATTGTGCCCATCGTTTTATCGATTTACATGACGATGAAAAATGGGGCAGGGATGATTATCTGGATCTGCTGATGTCACACCTTTTTCAGCCGCAAATGCAGGGCCTGGTTTTTGTTTACGACTACCCAGAATCCCAGGCGGCCCTTGCACGGCTGACCGACGACGAAAAAGGGCGGAGGGTGGCGAGGCGTTTCGAACTCTATTGCGATGGTGTCGAGCTGGCTAACGGTTATTACGAGCTGAAGGATAGCAAGGAGCAGAAAAAGCGCTTTCTCAGGGATAATCGACAGAGAAAAGAACGAGGATTACCAACACATTCCATTGATGGCGAGCTACTGGCTGCGCTGGATGCCGGTTTGCCGGACTGCTCCGGCGTAGCAATGGGGGTTGAGCGTTTGTTGATGGCGCTCCTGCAAAAAGAGGATATTGGTGAAGTGGTGGCCTTTGCCTTGCACAGGCAGTAAGGTCGTTCAACAGGCTTTTTGAGGCTTTACTGAATTTGCCGATCAAACTGACGAGGAGCATATTATGCAGAAAGCACTGGTTGTAGGTGGTTCCGGTGTTACCGGTATCCATATTGTTAACGGTCTTTTGGCAAGAGATTATGAGGTAACTGTGCTAAACCGGGGCATGCATGCCGCTGAATTCAGTCGTGGCGTCGAGTGTCTGCAGGCAAACCCCTATGAAAAGGAAGCCTTGCTGCCAGTGCTCGAAGGTAGAACATTTGATCTTGCCGTTATTGCCTATGGTCGCTTGCGTCATGTGATGAAGTCACTGGTGGGTAAAACGGAAAGAATTATTTCGGTAGGCGGTGCTGCGCCGGTTTATAAAGGCTGGGGCGAAATGATGGCAGCCAACCCCTGGGAAACAACAAGACCGACGCCCCTGTTTCTGTCTGAAACCCATGCACTGGCTACGGCAGAAACGAAAGATCCGTTTTCGATGGCGGTTCGTTTCACAGAAACAGAGCTGTTTGCGGCTCATCAGCAAGGTTTGTTCAACATTACCCATTTTCGCTACCCGCTGGTTTACGGGCCCAATAATATTTGCCCGGCTGAATGGGGTCTGATTCGGCGCGCGCGGGACAAGCGTGCACCGTTGATTTTGCCAGATGGGGGGTTGGCAATTGTTTCCAGGGGTTATGCTGAAAATGTTGCTCACGCCGTATTGCTTGCTGTTGACAAGCCTCGGGAATCAGCCGGTGAGACCTATAATGTTTGTGATGAAAGGTTGCTCTACAATCATGAATGGGTCAGCCTTGTCGGGGAGATCCTGCAGCATCGGTTTGAACCCGTTGACATTCCTTTCGATTGTTTGCCATCAGGTTTCAGGGCGACGCCGCCTCAATTGCTTTACCGCCACCATTGCGTGATGGATTTATCCCGTTTGAAAAAACTGGGCTATCGCGATGTGGTGAGTGTCGAGCATGCGCTGGAAAAAACGGTTCACTGGTATATGAACAACCCCTTGCCTGCCGAAGGAGAAGTTGAGCAGAATCTGGGTGACCCTTTTGACTACAGTTATGAAGATGCTTTGCTAAAACTCTGGCATGCCCATAAAAACCAGTTTGCCGAGCAACTTGAGCAGCTTCCAAGTGTGAAAGTCGTTTGGAAACATCCTTATCAACATTGAAAACAGCGGCTTTCATCTTGCTTTAACAATGATAGTGGCAATTATGACGCTATCATTGTAGGCTATTCCGGTATTTTTAATGTGTCATCGGCTTAAGCTGAAGTATTGAAGTATTTGGCTGTGGTCATTTAACTGAAACCTGAGGGGTGAAATAAATGAAAGCAAAGCAGATTATCAGTCTTTCCGAGCAGATCAATAACAGTTGCGTGAATACACTCTATGAGTTGACAGTGCTGGCTGCGATTCAAAAAAATGAAGGTGCAACCATCTCAGAAATGATGGGGGGGACTTCTGCCTCTTCCGAGGAACAACGCAAGAAACACCAGCGTTTTAGCCGTGTGGCAAAACGCCTGTCCAAACCTACCAAAAAACCGTCTTTACCTTCCTGCCCGGCGATGGTGCGTTATGGCAAGGCGAAGTCATCCGGTTTGTCGGGCCCTGACAGCCGCACCCTGTTTTTGACGGCGAGAGGCAAAAAGGAATTGTCAGCTTTCGACCTTAAAAAAACCTATAAGGGTTTTGAGGCACTTTCTGACGCGCTGGATAAAAGTTGCATGAATACACTTTCTGAACTCGCAGCGCTGGTTCAGATTGAGCAAAACC
>JAGRJA010000226.1 GCA_020443005.1 Pseudomonadales bacterium | reverse complement strand
ATTTGTATTTGCGTGGCCAGACATCGGTGAACGGCCTGCGGGAGTATCGCTTCCGGTACTTGTGGAGCCATGTTCAATAAATGTTCGTAAATAGCGCTTTCGAGGTTGAGTATTCTGAGGTGAGAGGCTGTGCGCTGTTCAGCCGGTAGTTTGTCAGACAGGCCGTCGAGTTGATAAATGATCGGGCGTATCGTTTCGGTTGTTTTCAGGATAATCGCCGGGTCTTCAACGACTTCCAGCAGCCTTTTCGAGAAATGCTCAAAAAAATCGATGGCAGTGGGCAAGGGCTGCTGTTTGAGAGCATTGAACCAGACTTTGATTTTGTCCTGATCGAGCTCTTTTAGCAGGGTGTCTATATTGTTTTCAGGCTCGGTCATTTTGCCTCCGATTTGACTGTTTCGATTTTAGGGTTGGGCAGTTTCCAGCACGGCGAGGATCGCCTCGGCGGCACTGTGTTCCAGCCCGGCTTCATCGACAGCAAGATGCTGAACGACACCATCTTCTATGATCATTGCATAGCGCTTGCTGCGTGTGCCCATGCCGAACATGCTGGCATCCAGTGTCAAGCCGATTGCGCGTGTAAAATCGGCATTGCCATCGGCGAGCATTTTTATGTTTTCAGCACCGCTGTGTTTACTCCAGGCGTCCATTACAAAAACATCGTTCACCGAAACACACGCGATGTCGTCGACACCGTTTGATTTCAGCTGGTCCGCAAGCCTGATGAAACCCGGCAAGTGGGCTGCAGAACAAGTGGGTGTGAAGGCGCCGGGTACGGCAAAAAGAACAACACGCTTCCCTGAAAAAAGCGCGGTGCTTGATAATTTTTCAGGGCCATTTTCGCCCATGACAGAAAATTCATTGCTTGGAAGCTTGTCGCCAGTCTGGATTGTCATTCGATTTTTCCTTGATTGTTGTCGCTATTAGTCATTCGATAATAATACAAATCTGCAGGATGGGGGTGGCTGGATGATGATTAATTGTCGGGAAGCTGATAAGGCGCAAAAAACAGTGTGGCAACTATTTTGACGGAGCAGGGGCATGCCTGTTATCGCTGGAAGCAGGAAGAGAGGATCGGGTTGGGAATGCGCAAGACTTGACTTATATAGAAAACATTCTATATAGTAAATTTTCTATAAACGAGGTCTTTATGTCAAAAACATTCGCGGATTTACTGAAAACGGTGACATCTGATACAGAAAAAATCGTTGGTAATCAGTTGGTTGAGAGTAATGATCCGGGTGATTTGTCCGGTGGGCGTGTGCGGCAGCGAGTGAGCAGGAGCAAGGTCGCCCGAACGCCTCATGAAAAGAAAAATCGTGTGTCAGCACCCTCTCGGAATGTTAAAACTGTCCGGAAGCGAGCGCGAACGGCTGGCGAGCTGAAAACAGGTTCGGGCATGAATGTTCTTGCCGACTTGAGAAAGCGATGCGGTGTAACACAGGTTCAACTGGCTGAAACGCTGGGCATGAAACAACCGAGTGTTGCCCAGTTTGAAAGTCAGAGAGATGCCTGTATTTCAACGCTGCGCCAATATTTGCGCGGGCTTGGTCTGGAACTTGAAATTTCGGTGATGCTGGGTGATCAGCGATTTATTCTCGACGAGCAATATAATAAATGAGCCTGTTGATGCGAATGTCACCGGGGTGCCGGGCAGGAATAATGGCCATGGTTTTTCGCTATTGTCTGTCAGCGTTTGGCCTGTTGGCCGCCTCTGATTTGCAGGCGGCCGGGGGCGAGAGGGCCAGTGAATTGTATGCAGCCATGCAAAACAGGGTGTTTCAGATACGGGTAATCGATATCGGTTCCGGTGATAAAACCAGTATTGGTTCCGGTTTCAGTATTGATGACAAGGGCTTTCTGGCGACAAACCACCATGTAGTCGCTCGCTATATCCAGAAGCCTGAGAAATACAGGCTTGAGTATGTCGATTTTGAGGGTGAAAGCGGCGCAATCAAGTTAGTGGATACAGATGTGGTTAATGATCTCGCGATACTGGAATGCGATTGTAAAGGAGGGCCCTTCTTTGTGTTGGGGGAAGAGCTGGCATTGCAGGGTGAGCGTATCTATTCCATGGGCAATCCACATGATTTGGGAATGACAATCATCGAAGGGAATTTCAATGGTTATATTCGCACATCCAGATATCAGAAAATACTTTTCTCAGGTTCGTTAAACGGCGGCATGAGTGGTGGCCCGGCCCTGGATGGCCTCGGTCAGGTGATTGGCGTGAATGTTTCAAAAGGCGGGGAGCAGTTAAGTTTTCTGGTGCCGGTAGAAAAGCTTAAGGCACTTTATAAGCGGGCTAAAAGCCGTACAGCCAATATCGATTTTATGGAAGTCATGCGTAAGGATTTACAGGAAGATCAACGGCTGTTTTATGAGGATCTCATTCAAAAGCCGTGGCGTGTTGAAAACTTTGTGAAAATGAAACTGCCCGATGATATCCACGCTTCAATCAAATGCTGGGGAGATACCGATGACGACCCTGATTTACGCTATCAGTATGTTTACCAGAATTGCGAAACGCAGGATTCAATCTATATCCACGAAGATCACACGACAGGCGAGTTAGTGTATCAATATGATTGGCTCGCATCAGACGAGCTTAATAAAATACAGTTTTTTAATTTGCTGGAAAGTTATTTTTACCACATGGATCTTGATACGGCCTACGAGAAAGAAGATGTAACCAACTATGCATGTAATGCACGCTTTGTTGAAATTGATGGAATGAGATGGAGGGCCTCCACCTGTTTGAGGGAATATAAAAAACTGAGAGGATTATACGATTTGCAATTCGTGATTGCTTCTCTGGACGGCGACAAGGAAGCATTCATCCTGAGTTTGGCTGCTGCGGGCATTGAAAAGAAAAATGTAGAAGCATTGTTGAAAAAGTTAATGAGCCATATTAAATGGATAAACTAGTTTTTATTGTCGGTAAGGGAAAAAACGCGCAGTTTTATAAACTGGACAAGGATGTGGTTAGCGTCGGTCGTGCGCTGGCTAACGATATTGTCATAGCTGATGGTTATGTTGATGCCAGGCAACTTGAGATCAACTGTGCTGAAAACAGATTGAAAGTAACATTAATGGATTATACAAACCCTGTTTTGGTCAACGGTCGCCCGATAGAAAATGACAGTCATTTCATCGCTTTGGGGGACGAAGTTGTGGTTGGCAGAACTGTTTTCAGTCTGCATCGCGAAAGTGAAGTTGCAGAGCCGACCCAGAAACTTTTTATGGCCAGACATTTGTATAGCGGTTTCTGGCGCTTCATTCTTCCCCTGCTGGCACTTTTGCTTGTTTTTTCGTGCTCGGTTCTGCTCGATGTTTTGCAAACGCCAGAAAAAATCGAGTGGGGTTTTATTCTTCGTAACGCCTTTGTTTTTTGTCTCGTCATTGTTGTCTGGTCGGGGGTCTTTGGTTTTTCAGGCAGATTGATCAAACACCAGCATCATTTCTTTTCGCAATTGCTTATTGCCTGCGGTTTTGCATTTCTTTTTATGATGGCCGAACCACTAAGTGAATATCTTGGTTATGCGTTTGATAATGAAACACTTGTGTTGCTGTCATTCAGGCTGATGGTGTTTATGTGTTTTACCGGGCTTTTGGGTTTAATGTTGAGGTTGGCAAGTAATTTAAAGCGCAGTTTTTTTGTGGCGGGTGGGCTGTGTACTTTCGTGTTGGGGGCATTCTGGTTGTTTGACTATTATGATGCTGAAGAGTTTACGCCCTATGCAAATCATTTTTCAGTTGTAAAAGCCCCGATCGTGGTATTTGTAGAACCGCTGACGATCGAACAATACCTTGAGAGTGTCGATCAGCTTTTTTCAGAAATTGAAGCTAATGATACTGACGATTGAGAATCTCGCGATAGCTGTTCTTGTCGGTTCCTTGCTGTATCTTTTATGGTTGGGTTTGGCTGCAAGAGAACAGCTTTTGCGTGCGCTTGACATTTTTTGTGTCAATCAGGGCTTGCAGTTGCTGGATGAAAGCGTGGTATTAAGATCGTTATCACTGGGCAGAAACAGGAGAGGGAAGTGGCGAATACGAAGAGTTTACAGCTTCGAGTTTTCTTCCCTTGGTGATGATCGTTATAACGGTTTGGTCACTTTTTTTGATAACCGTATTGTTAATTCCAGGCTGGATCCCTACAGGATAGTGTGTGCCGAAAATGAAGAATAAAGGGGCAGTTTTTTTCGGTGGCGCTCATCAGGAAAATTGCCTGTCTTATTGCCGGGCGTATTGCTGTGCAGCCCCGGTCCTTTTTGACTGTATAAACGATGCTGCTGCCAGAAGATAACATCCGAATGCTGCAGTCTTTATTTGATAAATGTCGTTGTGATGAGGTCGATAACAATGGCTGAACCTTGCCCCCGATGTGGTTACCGGCGTCTTTCAACGGATGTGCATGTTGTTGAGGGTGTGTGCCCTGCCTGTGGTATTGCGATTGAGAAATGGTTAAAGCGTCAACAGCAGTCGGTCGGCCACAATGAGAGTGAAACTGAACCGCAGGAAATGCGTGTTTCTGCTACCCGGTTGTTGAGCATTAGGACTTTTCGCGAGCTCTTTTTATCGGTGCCGGATAAAGTCGACGCTGTATCGTTTTTCGGGCGATGTGCTATTTATGTTCTGCTTTTTTTCTGGGGGTGTTCTTTTCTGATGAACGGGCTTGCGTGGGAGGGAATCATGAATTCCTTTATGCATAATATCAATTTGCCGTTTCACGAGTTTGGGCATTTCCTGTTTCAGCCATTCGGCCGGTTTATGATGATTCTGGGCGGTAGTCTTTTTCAGGTGTTGTTCCCCTTTATTTTGTGCCTGATTTTTTCGTTGAAGCAGCGGGATAATTTTGCCGCTTCAGTGATGTTGTGGTGGTGCGGTCAAAGTTATATTGATCTTTCGCCCTATATTGCCGATGCTACTTATCGTGGATTGCCGCTGATTCTCGGTATGGGGGAAAGTGCGCATGATTGGGGGAACCTGCTGCGCATGACAGATATGCTTGAATACGATTATATAATTGCGCGTGGCAGCTTTCTGTTAGGCGCTGCATTGATGTTGTTAAGTTTTATCTGGGGCGCTTATCTGCTCTACCGGCAGTATCGTGGTTTTGAAAACCGGCTGATATAGCCTTACAGCTTTATTGGCGGGCAAGGCCCCGGTTTTGAGCTTCCAGGGTTTCTGTCATTTTTTTTACACTGTCCTGCGATGCTGCAACAAGGGTGGCATGGCCCACTTTTCTGCCTGGACGGGGCTCCTTGCCGTAGTCGTGATAGTGAGCATTGTTTACAGAAAGGTAATCGCTGACAGGGGGAAGTTCTCCGATAAAGTTGATCATTCCACTATAGCCAATGCTTCGTGTGCTGCCGACAGGCCAATCGAGCAGAGCACGCAGGTGGTTTTCAAACTGGCTGCATGCGGCACCTTCAATTGTCCAGTGTCCTGTATTGTGCACGCGTGGTGCATATTCGTTGGCGAAAAGTTGATCGCCTGTCTGGAATAACTCCAGTGCAATAACGCCGGTATAGTTGAGCTCGTCAAGCAGGCGCTGGGCAAGCATTTCGGCCTTTTTTTGCATGGCATCATCGGGACGGTTGAAGGATGTCGACAAGATGCCGTTTTGATGGGTGTTTTCGGCGATGTCGTAAAAGGCTGTCTGACCAGAGCGACTGCGAACCGCTATGATGGAAATCTCGCGGTCAAAATTGACCCAGGCTTCAGCGATAAGCTGATCGTGTTTAATGGCCTTTTTAGCCTCGTGAAGATCGTGTTCGTTACGAATGACGCTTTGCCCTTTACCGTCGTAGCCTCCCGAGCGACTTTTGAGCACTAATGGCAAGCCGAGCAGGCGAACCGCCTGTTCGAGATCTTCAGCGTGATTGACTGCCATAAAAGCGGGTGTGGGAATTGCCAGTTTTTCAAACAACTGCTTTTCGCGAAGCCGATCCTGGGTGGCGTGAAGTGCATTTTCACCGGGAAAAACGGCAGAGCCTTTTTCCTGCATGAGGGCATTGAGGTAACGAACACAGCTGGCCGGCACATTTTCAAATTCGTAAGTGATGATATCAACCTGTCCGGCGAATTCAGCCAGCTTCTTTCTGTTGTCATAATCAGCGCTGATGTGCTCGGCAACAGTGGAAGCACAGCAGTCATCGACCGGGTCATAACAAACAAAGCGCAAGCCGAGCGGGATGCCGGAGAGCGCTATCATTTGAGCGAGTTGACCACCACCAAGTATGCCTATTTTCATTCGATTCTTTTTTCTTTGTCTTTCAGGGTTGACGGGGGTCAGTGCTGGCAAGCACAGCTTCTGTTTGTTTTTGCCGAAAGGCCTCGAGGGCTCTTGCGATTTCAGGGTATTTGTTGGCCAGTATGGCAGCAGCCAACAGCGCAGCGTTGATTGCGCCAGCCTTGCCGATCGCCAGTGTGCCCACAGGAATGCCTGCCGGCATCTGGGCAATGGAGAGCAGGGAATCGATGCCGTTCAGTGTTTTCGATTGCACCGGTACACCGAGAACGGGCAGATTGGTCTTGGCGGCCAGCATGCCGGGCAAATGGGCTGCACCACCCGCACCGGCGATTAATACTTCCAGGCCGTTGTCTCTGGCTGTTTCTGCATAGCTGAAAAGCAAGTCGGGTGTTCTGTGGGCAGACACTACTTGTACCCGATAGGGAATATTGAGCGACTCAAGCGTTTCTACAGTATGCTGCATGGTTTCCCAGTCGCTTTTTGAGCCCATTACGATGCCTGCGAGAGGGGAGTGGTTTGGGGTCGCCTGCCTGTCTTGTGCCATAGAAACATGCCTCGGGAGCATTGGGGTGATAGGCTGTAATCAGCCGAAAAAGGCGGCTATTCTACGGGTTTACGACCTGTCTCACAAATTTAATTGTTGTTTCGGAGGTGTTCATTCGATGCAGTTTCGTTTTGCAATCAGTTTTTGTTATAAGTGGTAGTCAGCCGTGTTGGTTTCGGTGCTTTGGTTTTGCCGTTGCGCGAAGGTGTCGGGTGCGATTGGAATGAACGCTGTCCGGATCGGGTTGTCGAAAGCACTGATGGGGAAGTTCGTGGTCTGGATGATTGCCTTGTGGATGACGGCTCGTTTTGAAAGCCGGGTAAATTCAGCATGAATACCCCGTGGATATATTTGATTGAAAAGCAAGGGTGGCGATGAATGCGGATACCTTCGATAACACGACGGAACTTTTTACTGACCTGCGCCGCTTCGACACTGGTTGGCTGTCAGGCATACAGGCGCCCGTTAAAATCGCCACCACAAGTACCTCATCATGATTTGCAAGTGCTGAACGGGCCTGTATTCGATTTAACCATTGGCTATACAGTAGTCAATTTTACCGGTGTTGAGAGACTGGCTACAACCATTAACGGTTCATTGCCGGCGCCGGTCTTGCGTTGCAGAGAGGGCGATGAATTAATCATCAGGGTGCATAACCGCTTGCCTGTCAGTTCGTCCATTCATTGGCACGGGCTGATACTGCCA
The DNA here is from genome assembly GCA_020443005.1 of Pseudomonadales bacterium. Taxonomy (GTDB): domain Bacteria; phylum Pseudomonadota; class Gammaproteobacteria; order Pseudomonadales; family UBA7239; genus JAGRJA01. The sequence goes on along the minus strand of JAGRJA010000226.1, from coordinate 3,458 downwards.
GCAGAAATGGATGGTGTGCCGGGGCTCAGTTTTCCGGGAATCGCTTCGGGTGAAAGCTTTGAATACCGGTTCCAACTGAAGCAAAGTGGTACCTACTGGTATCACAGTCACTCCGGTTTTCAGGAACAAACGGGTTTGTACGGTGCCATTGTTGTCGAGCCCGAGACTTTTGAACCATTTCCCTGTGATCGCGATTATGTCGTGTTGCTGTCCGACTGGTCGGATGAGCAACCGGAGACAATTTATAAAAACCTGAAGGTGATGAGCCATTACTATAATAAAAATGAACGCACATTGCCGGATTTGCTTGATGAGGCCAGACGCGAGGGTTTGCGTGAAACCACGGAAAAACGGCAAATGTGGAATCAGATGCGCATGAGCGACAGGGATATTTCCGATGTGACCGCTTATACCTACACTTATTTGATGAACGGTTTGACGACACAGGATTGCTGGCGCGGGAAATTCCGTGTCGGAGAGAAAATACGCCTGCGTTTTATCAACGCGGGAGCAATGACATTTTTTGATGTGCGCATTCCCGGTGTGAAAATGACAGTCGTTGCTGCAGACGGGCAGGCTGTTCAACCGGTCGAGGTTGATGAATTTCGAATTGGCTCTGCAGAAACCTATGATGTCGTGGTTGAACCCCGGCAGTCTGCCTGTCGAATCTTTGCCCAGGCCATTGATCGGAGCGGTTTTGTCAGCGGTATATTGAGCGAGCACGATGATGCAGAGATACCGATTCCCGAAATGGATGAGGTGCCGGTGCTAAGCCATCGCGACATGGGGATGAAGATGGATATGGATATGGGGGAAAAGAAGCCTGCGCATCAACATCACCACCATGATCATCGGCAAATGCAAATGGCGCTCATGGGTTCCGGCTTGCCCGGGCTGGGAAGCCGTACTCCGATTGTTCATTCCGGAAAAGAATACGGGCCTCATGTCGATATGCGCGTTGAACAGGCCGATTACCGTCTTGATGATCCCGGCGTCGGCCTGAGAAATAACGGCAGGCGAGTGCTGTGCTACCATGATCTGAAAAACTATTACCCGATTGCCGACAAGCGGGAACCTTCCAGGGAAATTGTGCTTCATTTAACGGGCAGCATGCGCCGATATATGTGGTCGATCAATGGTGTGGCTGCAAAAGATGCCGAACCAATCCGGTTGATATATGGTGAGCGTGTCAGATTTACACTGATTAATGACACCATGATGAACCACCCAATACACTTGCACGGTATGTGGAGTGAGCTGGAAACCGGCCATCACTTGCAAATGCCGAAAAAGCATACCGTGATTGTCCAGCCCGGTTCACGGCTGTCCTATCTGGTTACAGCTGATGCCAGTGGTCGATGGGCTTTTCATTGTCATTTGCTGTATCACATGTCGGGCATGTTTCGAGAAGTTAATGTAAGCGATCGGACAGAAATATGAAACTCTTGTCGGGCTTGAGGTGGTTGCTGCTGATAATGCTTTTTCAGGGTTCTTTTCTGTGGGCAATGGGTAATGATGCCCCCTTGTTAACCACAGTGCATCTGGATCGACTGGAATGGCTGAACGGGCGTGATGAAAACATGTTGCAGTGGCAGCTGTCGCTCGTGTCCGGCCACGATTTGCAGAAGCTGGTTCTGGAAACGGAAGGTGAGCGTTCCGGGGGGGGCTTGAGGAGTCCACGCTGGCGCTGTTTTATCAACAAGCACTTGATGCGAACTGGGATCTTCTGGCCGGCTTCACCACTGACATCAAACCCGCTCCCGGGCGCCACTGGTTGTCAGTTGGCCTGAAAGGTCTTGCCCCCTGGTTTTTGGAAACCCGCAGTGTGCTCCATTTTGGTGAAGCCGGGCGTGTGGCACTGAATGTGGAAATAGAGAAGGAAATCCTGTTGACGCAGGACTGGATGCTGTTACCCGGGCTTGAACTCAATGTTTACGCTCAGAATGACTTTGCTACAGGGCATGGCAGCGGTATTTCCGATGCGGTTCTCGGTCTGTATATGGTCCGTCGTGCCAATAGAAAACTGATGCCTTACATCGGTATTCAGGAGAGCAGAAAGTTTGGCAAAACGGCAGAATACGCATTAAAAAACGGGGATATTGTATCGGACACCCAATGGTTAATTGGGGTAAAAGCCTGGTATTGAGCAAAGTCAGTTGCACGATGAAACCGGCTGCAAACAAATTCCATTATCTGGAGCAGATAACGCTATGAGCAAGTGTTGCAAACCCGAGACACCTTTGCCACCACCGGAAAAGAAAACGGCTTGCTGCCAAAAGGAAAGCGGGCTGCCTTCAGAGTCGCAGGGCGATAGACAGGCGTCTGCTGTCGCATCCTGTTGTCCTTTGGCATCGGGCGCTGCCGAAAAGCGTGCTGCGAAACCCGATGTGATGTTATGGGGGAGCCTTGCATTGGTTGCTGTTTTTTATAGCAATGCCGCCTTTTTTGAAGAGGCCGTTTTGCCTTTCGACGCCTATGGCGTGATCATCCACGCTGTTTTTGAACTGATTAACAGTATGTGGTGGGGGGTGGCGATTGGTATTCTGATGCTGTCGCTTCTGTCAAAAATTCCGCGCGAGTTTGTGATTTCAATATTGGGCAGAAAGGGTGGCGTCACCGGTATCTGTCGGGCGACTGCAGCAGGCGTATTGCTCGACCTATGCAGCCATGGCATTCTGATGGTGGGTTCCAAGCTTTACGAGCGCGGTGCTACCGTGGGTCAGGTGATGGCTTTTCTGATAGCGAGCCCCTGGAACTCGTTTTCCCTGACCCTGATACTGGTTGCCCTGATAGGTTTGCCATGGACAGTGGTCTTTATCCTGTTTTCGATGTTGATTGCCATTGTCGCAGGCTTGATATTTGATGCGCTGGTTGCTCGAGGTGTGTTGCCGAAAAACCCCAACCGGTTTGATTTGCCCAGTGACTTTTCTTTTACTCGCGAGGCGAAAGCAGGCTTGAAAACAACCCGATTTTCTCCCGAATTTTTATTTTCCATGCTGCTTGATGGTATAAAAGATTCAAGAATGGTTTTGCGTTGGTTGTTATTCGGTGTGTTGCTGGCAGCCCTGATTCGCGCTTTTATACCGGAAGATATTTTTCATCAATGGTTTGGCCCTTCCTTTATCGGCTTGTTGCTGACCATGTTTGCGGCGACGGTGATAGAGGTTTGCTCGGAAGGTTCTACACCGATAGCGGCTGACCTTGTTACAAGGGCAGCGGCGCCCGGAAACGGTTTTGCTTTCCTGATGACGGGTGTATCAACCGATTACACCGAAATCATGGTGATGAAGGATGTTTCCCGATCCTGGAAAATCGCTTTGTTCCTGCCCTTGCTGACGGTTCCTCAGGTTGTTATTGTTTCCTGGTTGATGAATCTTGTGGGGGGGTGAACCGTTTCCTGACAGGTTTTCATCGTCATAAAATTCATGCACACTGCGTTTTCAATAATTTGCGTTTTT